>NZ_JBVAXQ010000011.1:0-193942 GCF_055419425.1 Mycobacterium sp. IDUB_21
ACCCCCGCCCCCAGCGACACCGTCGGCATCAACCTTCCCAAGCCCGAACGACTCCAGGCAGCTTGACAACGCCCGATTTCACTAGGAAATGGAGGCTTTTGTGACTGCTCGCGGCTGTTACTCCCCGGCCGGCGCACCCGCCTGAGCGAGATCCGCCTCGGCCGGCTTCTGGCTGCCGGCGAAGGTGAACACCGCATTCTCATGCGCGCCCTCGCCGTCCCAGTTCTCGACGTCGACGGTGATCAGCTGACCGGCGACGATCTCGTCGAACAGGATCTTCTCGGAGAGCTGGTCCTCGATCTCGCGCTGGATGGTGCGCCGCAGCGGGCGCGCACCCAGCACGGGGTCGAAGCCGCGCTTGGCCAACAGCGACTTCGCCTTGTCGGTCATCACGATGTCCATGTCCTTGGCCTTGAGCTGCTTGGCCACCCGGCCGATCATCAGATCGACCATCTGGACGATCTCTTCCTTGGTGAGCTGGTGGAAGACGATGATGTCGTCGATGCGGTTGAGGAACTCCGGGCGGAAGTGCTTCTTGAGCTCGTCGTTGACCTTGAGCTTCATCCGCTCGTAGTTGTTGTCCCCGCCGCCCTGGGTGAACCCGAGCCCGACAGCCTTGGAGATATCGGAGGTCCCCAGGTTGGAGGTGAAGATCAGCACGCAATTCTTGAAGTCCACCGTGCGGCCCTGACCGTCGGTGAGGCGGCCGTCCTCCAGCACCTGCAACAGACTGTTGTAGATCTCCTGGTGCGCCTTCTCGATCTCGTCGAACAGCACCACCGAGAACGGCTTGCGCCGCACCTTCTCGGTCAGCTGGCCGCCTTCCTCGTAGCCGACGTAGCCGGGAGGCGCACCGAACAGCCGCGACGCGGTGAACCGGTCGTGGAACTCGCCCATGTCGATCTGGATGAGCGCGTCGTCGTCGCCGAAGAGGAATTCCGCCAGCGCCTTGGACAACTCGGTTTTACCGACACCGGACGGGCCGGCGAAGATGAACGAGCCGGAAGGCCGCTTCGGATCCTTCAACCCGGCACGGGTGCGCCGGATCGCCTTGGAAACCGCCTTGACCGCGTCGTCCTGGCCGATGATCCGCTTGTGCAGCTCGTCTTCCATCCGTAGCAGACGGGTGGTCTCGGCCTCGGTCAGCTTGAACACCGGGATACCGGTCCAATTGCCCAGCACCTCGGCGATCTCATTGTCGTCGACCTCGGACACGACATCGAGATCACCGGAGCGCCACTGCTTTTCGCGCTCCGCGCGCTGCGCGACGAGTTGCTTCTCCCGATCCCGCAGGCTGGCCGCCTTCTCGAAGTCCTGCGCGTCGATCGCGGACTCCTTCTCACGGCGCGCGTCGGCGATCTTCTCGTCGAACTCGCGCAGGTCCGGCGGTGCGGTCATCCGGCGGATCCGCATCCGCGCACCGGCCTCGTCGATCAGGTCGATCGCCTTGTCCGGCAGGAACCGGTCGTTGATGTAGCGGTCGGCCAGGGTGGCTGCCGCCACGATGGCCGAGTCGGTGATCGAGACCCGGTGGTGGGCTTCGTAACGGTCCCGCAGGCCCTTGAGGATCTCGATGGTGTGCTCGACAGTGGGCTCACCGACCTGCACCGGCTGGAACCGCCGCTCCAGGGCGGCGTCCTTCTCGATGTACTTGCGGTACTCGTCGAGGGTGGTGGCGCCGATCGTTTGAAGTTCACCACGAGCGAGCTTCGGTTTCAGGATCGAGGCCGCGTCGATCGCGCCCTCGGCCGCGCCGGCACCGACCAGGGTGTGCAACTCGTCGATGAACAAGATGATGTCGCCGCGGGTGTTGATCTCCTTGAGGACCTTCTTCAGCCGCTCCTCGAAGTCACCGCGGTACCGGCTGCCGGCCACCAGCGAGCCCAGGTCAAGGGTGTAAAGCTGCTTGTCCTTGAGCGTCTCCGGAACCTCGCCGGCCACGATCGCCTGGGCCAGTCCCTCCACGACGGCCGTCTTGCCGACGCCGGGCTCACCGATCAGCACCGGGTTGTTCTTGGTGCGCCGGGAAAGCACCTGCATGACCCGCTCGATTTCCTTCTCCCGGCCGATAACCGGGTCGAGCTTGCCCTCCATCGCCGCGGCGGTCAGGTTGCGGCCGAACTGGTCGAGCACCAATGAGGTGGACGGCGAGCCGGACTCCCCGCCGCGGCCACCGGTGCCGGCTTCGGCGGTCTCCTTGCCCTGGTAGCCACTCAGCAGCTGGATGACCTGCTGACGCACCCGGGTCAGGTCGGCACCCAACTTGACCAGCACCTGCGCGGCAACACCCTCACCCTCTCGGATCAGGCCGAGCAGAATGTGCTCGGTGCCGATGTAGTTGTGGCCGAGCTGCAACGCCTCACGCAGGCTCAGCTCGAGCACCTTCTTGGCACGGGGGGTGAACGGGATGTGCCCGGACGGCGCCTGCTGGCCCTGGCCGATGATCTCCTCGACCTGGCTGCGCACGCCCTCCAGGGAGATGCCCAGCGACTCCAGCGACTTGGCGGCCACGCCTTCGCCCTCGTGGATCAGGCCCAACAGGATGTGCTCGGTCCCGATGTAGTTGTGGTTCAGCATCCGGGCCTCTTCCTGGGCCAGGACGACAACCCTGCGGGCGCGGTCGGTAAATCTTTCGAACATCGGCGGTTACCTGCTCTCCCTCACCATCGGTACCTGGTCGGCCTCACGTACCTGCCGTCCACTGTAGTGGGCGGCACAGCGCACTGTGACCTGCCGTGCAATGCGCACTGAATCGACCACTTGCGGTGGCAGACCCCGAATGGCCTGGCACCTGATGTAAGGGAGTAACGCCGTGGCCCCCGAATGCGTTCCGGGGGGGCATCCGGTTCGCCAGAAGCGAAACGCCGGGTTGATGCGGCGGTCCCAGCTTCGGCTCTCCTTCGTCGAGCCTCGCTGAACGGCCTGGGTCCATGCGGCGGTCCCAGCTTCGGCTCTCCTTCGTCGAGCCTCGCTGAACCGCCTGGGTCCATGCGGCGGTCCCAGCTTCGGCTCTCCTTCGTCGAGCCTCGCTGAACCGCCGGGTCAGCTTGCGGCGTGAAAGGCGTCGATGATGTCGGCCGGGATACGACCGCGTGTCGACACGTTGTGGCCGTTGCGGCGAGCCCATTCGCGGATCGCGGCGCTTTGTTCGCGGTCGATCGTTCCGCGGCGGCCACCACCCGCCCGTCCTCGCCGGCGCCCGCCGACCCGACGGCCCGCGTCGGCCCACTTCTTCAACTCAGCGCGCAGTTTCCCGGCATTCTTGCTTGAAAGGTCGATCTCGTAGGTCACCCCGTCCAGCCCGAATTCGACTGTTTCGTCGGCGGCACCTTCACCATCGAAATCATCGATCAAGGTGACGGTCACTTTTTTCGCCATTGGCACCCCTCAGTTAGCTTTCGTGCGCGCAAACTGTGCGCAAAGCCGTATTCGACCTCGCGGACCAATGTGCCATAAAAATACGCCTGCTTCAACACAACAGGTGCCGGCAGGAGTTTCAGTTGCCGTGACGCCGAACAATCGGGAACAAAACGGTGTCCCTAATTGACAGGCCTGTCAAGACCATCAGCAGCCGGTCGATGCCCATTCCGGTACCGGTACACGGCGGCATCGCGTGTTCCATCGCGACCAGGAAGTCCTCGTCAAGGGCCATCGCCTCGTCGTCGCCGGCCGCCGCGGCACGCGCCTGGGCCTCGAAACGGTCGCGCTGCACCACCGGGTCGATGAGCTCGGAGTAGCCGGTGGCCAGTTCAACGCCCCGCATGTACAGATCCCACTTCTCGGTGACCCCGTCGATGCTGCGGTGCTGGCGGGTCAGCGGAGTCGTCTCGACCGGGAAGTCCCTGACGAAAGTCGGGGCGCTCAGGCCGTGGCCGACCGTGTGTTCCCACAGCTCCTCGACCAGCTTGCCGTGCCCGTAGCCGCGGTCGGTGGGAATTTCCACACCCAGGCGGTCGGCGACGGCCCATAACCGATCGGCCGGGGTCGCCGGGGTGATCTCCTCGCCGATCGCCTCAGACAGTGACGGATACATTTCAACGGTCACCCATTCGCCGTCAATGTCGTAGAAGCTGCCGTCGGGCAGCGGCAGTTGACGGGTCCCGATCACTTCGTCCGCGACCTCTTGAATAATCTCCCGGGTAGCCACGGCCGAGTCATCATAGGTGCCATAGGCCTGGTAGGTCTCCAGCATCGAGAACTCCGGGGAATGGGTGGAATCCGCGCCTTCGTTTCGGAACACCCGATTGAGTTCGAAGACTCGGTCGAACCCGCCGACAACGCACCGTTTCAGGAACAGTTCGGGAGCGATTCGCAGGTAAAGATCCGCGTCGAGAGCGTTCGAATGGGTGACGAACGGCCGGGCCGCCGCCCCACCGGCCAATGTCTGCAACATCGGCGTTTCGACTTCGAGGAATCCGTGGCGCTCCAATGAGGAGCGAACGGCTCGAACGATAGCGATCCGCTGGCGAGCCACGGTGCGCGCCTCCGGACGGACGATCAGGTCGACATAGCGCTGCCGGACCCGCGACTCCTCGCTCATCTCCTTGTGTGCGACCGGCAGTGGCCGCAGCGACTTCGACGCCATCTCCCAGGAATCGGCCAGCACCGACAGCTCGCCGCGGCGGGAGCTGATCACCTCGCCGTGCACGTAGACGATGTCGCCGAGGTCGACGTCGGACTTCCATGCCTCCAACACCTGCTCGCCGACGCCGGCCAGGCTGATCATCACCTGCAACTGGGTGCCGTCGCCCTCTTGCAGGGTGGCGAAGCACAATTTGCCGGAGTTGCGGGCGAACACCACCCGGCCGGCGACGCCGACGACCTCGCCGGTGGCGGTGTCGGCGGCAAGGTCGGGGTGGGCGGCCCGGATCTGGGCGAGCGTGTGGGTGCGGTCGACGGCCACCGGGTACGGATCGCGGCCCTGCTGAAGCAACCGGGCCCGCTTGTCGCGGCGGATCCGGAACTGCTCGGGAAGATCGAGATCGTCGTTCTGCGACAGGTCTGGGGTATCGGCGGAGCTCACGACGTGCCAGCTTAATCAACCGGCGGGCGCTCAGCGCGCCGGCCGCAACCTGCCCCGTTGACTGTCCCGGTTGCGTTCGAACACCAACCGCAGCCCGTCCAGGGTCAGGTTGGCGTCGTACTGGTCGACCGTTTCCAAGTCGGCGAGCAACAGCGGAGCGGTGTGCCCGGTTGCCACCACAGTCACGTTGTCCCCGAAGCCGGGTGCATCGTCGCGGACCCGTCGCACCAGTCCGTCGACCAGCCCGGCGAAACCGAACACCGCACCGGCCTGCATGCATTCGACGGTGTTCTTGCCGATCACCGAGCGCGGGCGGGTGAGCTCGACCCGGCGCAACCCCGCGGATCGGGCCGCGGCGGCGTCCGAGGAGATCTGAACCCCGGGCGCGATGGCGCCGCCCAGGAATTCACCCTTGGCCGAAACCACGTCGACGCAGATCGACGAACCGAAGTCCACCACGATCGCCGCCGTATTGAACTTGTGGAAGGCAGCCAGGCAGTTGACGATCCGGTCGGCGCCGACTTCCTTGGGATTGTCCACCAGCAGTGGGATACCGGTGCGCACGCCCGGTTCGATCAGCACCGACGGCACCGAGGGCCAGTACTGATCGAGCATCAGCCGGACCTCGTGCAGCACCGACGGCACGGTGGACAACGCGGCAGCACCGGTGAGCTGTTCACCGTCGTCACCGATCAGGCCGTCCAGGGTCAGCGCCAGCTCGTCGGCAGTGATCTCCGCTTCGGTGCGAATCCGCCACTGCTGCACGACGTTTCCGTGTTCGCCCGAACCGGCGATCAGGCCGATGACGGTGTGGGTGTTGCGGACGTCGATGGCCAGCAGCACGGCTATCGCACGCTTCTGGGTGAGAGTAGATCCGACACGTCGTCGGGCACGAAGGCCGGGTCGTCGCCGAGGTCCACTTGCTTGTTGTCGGAGTCGACGAAGACGATCCTGGGCCGGTAGCGGCGGGCCTCGGCGTCCTCCATCGTGCCGTAGGCGATCAGGATCACCAGATCGCCGGGGTGCACCAGATGCGCTGCGGCACCGTTGATCCCGATAACACCGCTGCCCCGCTCCCCGGTGATGGCATAGGTCACCAGCCGAGCGCCGTTGTCGATGTCGACGATGGTGACCTGCTCGCCTTCGAGCAGGTCGGCGGCCTCCATCAGATCGGCGTCGATGGTCACCGAGCCGACATAGTGCAGGTCGGCATGGGTGACCGTGGCACGGTGAATCTTCGACTTGAGCATCGTCCGAAACATCAATTCCTCCGGTTTGATACGTGATATCGATCCGAACCGACCGACGCCACCTCGGCGTCGATGGGAAGTCCGAGCGTTATGGCGGCGTTGTCGATCAATCGGGTCGCGTCCACCCGGGCGGCGATCAGCAGCCGCCCCGGGCCGTCGACCGGTGCCGGGCCGAGGTCGACCCCGCGCACCTGCAGGTAGTCGACTTCGACGGCGGGCACCGCGGACAGCACCGCGCCGGCGGCATCGAGCACCGCGGTAGCCCCGTCCGAAGCCGCGTGCTCACCGGCCGCCAAGGCCGCCGACAGCGCCGCCGCGGCTTCGCGCTGCGCGGCGTCGAGGTAGCGGTTGCGCGACGAGAGCGCCAGACCGTCGGATTCGCGCACCGTCGGCACCCCCACCACGGCCACATCGAGGTTGAGGTCGGCGACCATCTCGCGCACCAGCACCAGCTGCTGATAGTCCTTCTCGCCGAAGAACACCCGGTCGGGGCGCACGATCGACAGCAACTTGCACACCACGGTGAGCATCCCGGCGAAGTGCGTCGGGCGTGCGGCGCCTTCGAGGTCGGCTCCCAACGCACCGGGGTGCACGGCGGACCGCGGGCCGTCCGGATACATCGCGGCGGCGGTCGGGGTGAAGGCCAGCTCGACACCTTCGGCGCGCAGCAGGGCCAGGTCGTCGTCCAGGGTGCGCGGATAGGCGTCGAGGTCTTCGCCGGCGCCGAACTGCAGCGGGTTGACGAAGATCGACACCACCACAACCGCGCCGGGCACTTTACGCGCGGCGCGCACCAACGCCAGGTGGCCTTGGTGTAAGGCTCCCATCGTCGGCACCAGCATCACCCGGCGTCCGGTCGACCGCAGCGCGCCGGTGACGCGGGCGACCTCATCCGGCCGGGCGTAGACGTTGAGCCCGCCGGCGGCGAAGGTGGGCGCAGACCCCCCGGCAGCGTTCGGCCTCACCGCGTCAGCACCGTCAGCACGTCGTCGGCGGCGCCTGCGCAGTGCGCGGTGCGCAGCGCATTGGTGCGATAAGCCTCCGCCAGATCGGGGTCCACGCCGGCCAGCGCTTCCAGGTGTCGGGCCAAGGTGGCCGAATCGCCGCGGGCCACCGGCCCGGTCAGTGCGGCCCGGCCGTCCCGCAGGGTGTTGGCCAGTGCCGCCCGCACCAACGGCCCGAGCACTCGTTCAGCTACGCCGTCGGGGTCTGCTACCCCGGTGGCGCCGAGTCCCCCGCCAACAGAAGGTCCCCCCAGGCCGGGCAAGGCCGCCCGCAACGCCGCCAGCGCGTCGTCGATCACGGTGACCACGTGGTTGCCGCCGTGACACAGCGCGGCGTGGTAGAGGGTGCGGGCGCTTTCGTCGACCCGGAACGGCTGGGCGCCGATCTCCAGCACCAGCGCCTCGGCGATGGCGTAGCCGATCTCGTCGGCGGCGGTGATGCCGAAGCAGCTGTCCGCCAGCCGGTCGATGTCCTCGTCCGCGCCGGTGAACGCCATCGCAGGGTGTATCGCCAACGGCAGACAGCCCTGCTCGGTCAGCGGCGCCAGCACGCCGATCCCGCTGGCACCGGAAGTGTGCACGACGATCGTTCCGGCGCGCACCGCTCCGGTGGCCGCCAGGCCGGACACGATGCCGGCCAGCTCGGTGTCGGGAACGCACAACAGCAGCAATTCGGCGTCGCCTGCGACATCGTGGGCCGGACGCACCAGGGTGTCTGGCAGTCGCAGCCGGGCGCGCTGCCGTGACTCTTCGGAGATGGCGCTGCAGGCCACCACGACATGGTCGACACGTTCCAACGCGACGCCCAGGGCGGTGCCGACCCGGCCGGCAGAGATGACGCCTACCTTGAGTCGGGCGGGCCGCAACCCGTCGAACTGCGCCATGCAGACGACCTCACAGGTTCTCTTGGTTCGTTCCAGTCCCGCGTTGCAGGTACCGGACGGTCGCGGAGAGTCTATCTCGATCGACCCTGGCCCCGCGAGTGACGTTGGTCGCAGATGCGGCTGTTACTCCTCGCGGCGGCGACGCCGGCGGCCCTCGGTGGGGGCGGTCTGCAAACGGGCCAGCAGGTCAGCCACCGACTGACCGCCGGTGTTCGGGGCGGCCTCGGTTCCCCGCTCGGAGCCGGTGGAATGGCGTGCCGCCGCAGCCGGGGCGCTTTCGGGCACCGTCTCCACCTGCGCCGGCTGGGCATGGCTGCCGGCCGCATCCGCCGAGTGCCGGGAGGGTGCCCGCCGGCGTCCCTCCCCGTCGGGACGTACCTGCTCGGCGCCGTTCACCGGAGCGTCGGCGGGCGCGCCGGGGCCGGCGTGGCGGCCGTGCCGGGACGGCGCCTCGGCGCCATGCTCGGGCACACTCGCCGCGCGGTCGCCGGAATACCCGGGCTCGTCGGCACCGTGTCGACCTGAGTCCGCGGGAGGATTCGCGGACCAGTTGCTGCCCGGGGAGCCGGGCGGTAGCCATTCCCCTTCGGCGCCAACCGGTTTCCATGAGGCGGGTGGCGGGGGTGACGTCGCGACCCAGGGTTGCTGCGGCGTCGGGGGCGGGGAGGGAGGCGCAGGCGGCGGCGGTTCGGGCCCGCGACGGGGTTCCGGCGGGACGAACGGCTGCGACGGTTGCGCCCAACGGCCCGGGGGTTTCTGGACTTCTTCCGCGGACCGGCGGGGAGCCTCGTCGGCGGGCCGGCCGGGGGCCTCGTCCGCGGCCCGGCGGGGAGTCTCGTCGGCGGCCCGACGGGGAGCCTCGTCGGCGGCCCGGCGATGCGAACCCCGGCGGGCGGTCTCGTCATGCGGGGTCTGAGGCGTCTGAGACGCCGCAGGCGTGGGAATTCCGCCGGTCGGAATCCGCACCTCCGGAACGTCGATGATCGGATTCTCGGCCGTTTGGGTGACCGCGTCCTCGGGATAGAACCCCGCAGCGGCCGGGGCGACTCGGGCACCGACGGACTCCCCACCCGAACGTGCCCAGTCGCTGTAGGCACGAATAGTCGTGCGCGCAGAGGAATCAGTCTCCAGCGCCGGCCGGTGACTCAAGTCGGCGTCGAAGAGGATCTCCAGGTTGGTCCGTAGCGCGGACAGCTCGGTTCGCAACGCGGCAACCTCGTCGGCGGCCTGCGCCCGCAGCTCCGATGCCAGCTCGCGGCGCAGCTGCGACTCCACCGTCAGCTCGTACTCGCGTCGTGCCGAGATCTCACGGTCCAGTTGCAGGTCGTAGACCAGCTTCAGGTCACGGGCCCGGGCTTGGTCGACGTCACTTTGCCGCCGGTAGATCACCGACACGAACGCCGCTGCGACCGCGGCCCACAGCGCCACGATGACGGCGAGCTTGAGTAACTCCACCCGACTGGTGAACACCAGTGCCGAACTCGCCGCGATCGCAAGGATCAGCAACGCGGTCATCAACGTCCAGCCCGGCCTGCGACCGCCACGCCGACCCGGGGCGCGGGACAGGACCGAATTCATCTGCGCCGCTCCACCTCGTCGCCTTGTCCCTGTCGCCGCTGCGCGACTGGGGGTGCCCCAGCGCATCCGCATCATTGCTGACACGCATTGCCCGACTGTACCTGTACGAGGTCATTCCGCGTGTCGCCCCGCTCCGGCGATTCTCACCCAGGTTGATTTCCGGTCAGCTGCCCGGACTGACCGGGATCCTGCGGCGATTTGCAGCAGTTCTGCAGCCACAGTGCGGCGACGAGCACAGCCAGCGCGCTCGCCGCGGCGACCGCGGCACCCCCGGTGTCCTCGGCCGCGGCGTGCAGGGTGGACCGGCGCGGCAGCAGGTAGCCCAGCACGCCCAACCAGAAGCCCAACACCAGCGCACCCATCCAGGCCGAGGCCTTGGCGATCACAACAGTGCGGGCCACCGCCAATGGGTCCAGCCACCCGGATCCGACGCCGATCCGGCCGTCATCGATCTTCCCCCGGACGTAGCGGCCCCAGGCGGCCTCGGCGACCGCGACCACCAGCAGCGATATCCCGGTCCACACGGTGATCGGCGGGAACCATCGGTACAACAGACCCATCGCCAGGTAGCTGAGGACGGCGGCGACCGCGGCGGCTGTGGTCACGTCTCGTTTGCGGGTCGGGCCCATCAGCGGTGCAGCACCAGGTCGGTCAGCCGCAGTGAGTCGCGGTCGGCGGGCTCCAGTTCGTTCAGCAGATCCGCCACCGGGCACCGCCGACCGGCCACCGTGAGCTGCGCCTCCGGCTCAACATCGAGCCACGGGACCATGACGAACGCCCGCAGGTGAGCCAGCGGATGCGGCAGGGTCAGCCCTTTGTCGCGAGACGCCAGCTCGGTCCCTCCTGGCTCACGGCAGCTGATCACGTCGACGTCCAGGGTTCGCGGGCCCCAGCGTTCGCCGCGCACCCGGTCTGCCGCCTGTTCGAGCTCGTGGGCCCGCCGCAGCCAACCGTGTCCGTCGATGGCCGCGTCGTCCGCGATCAGCACCGCGTTGAGGAAGCGCCCCTGGTCGACCCCGCCCCACGCCTCGCTCTCGTACACACCCGACACCTCCCGCACCGCAGCGCCGAAACCGTCGACGGCCGACTGCAGCCGGGCCAGTCGATCACCCAGGTTGGACCCGATGGAAAGCACCGCTTCAGTCATCGGCGCGCTCATCCTCGTAACCTTCGGCGCGCGTCATGCCGGGACCACCGTGCCGCGCCGATCGCGCCGTGACCGCCGCGCCACCACCGCTACGTCGGCGAAGGTCAGCGGGATGGGGGCGTGCGGCTTGTGCAACGTCACCTCGACGGCCTGCACCCGCGTATCGCCCATGACCTCCTCGGCTATCTCGGCGGCCACGGTCTCGATGAGGTCCCGGGCCGGGCCGGTGACGATGTCCGCGGCCCGCTGGGCCAGTACCCCGTAGTCGTAGGTGTCGGCCAGCGCGTCGCTTGCGGCTGCGGCGGAAAGGTCCATCCACACGGTGATGTCGACGATGAAATCCTGTCCATCGGCCCGCTCATGGGCGAACACCCCGTGGTTGCCGCGAACCTTCAGGCCGCGCAACTCGATCCGATCAGTCATCGCTCGTGTCTCCCTGCGTCCGGGCTGCAGTCCAGGCTTCCAAGACCCTAAGCGCGTCGACCGAGCCGCGCACGTCGTGCACCCGCACGCCCCAGGCCCCGTGCAGGCCGGCGAGCGCCGAGACCACCGCGGTGGCCGTCTCCCGCTCGTCGGGCGGCCGCGGCGTACCGTCCGCTCCGGACAGCAGCGTACCGAGAAATCGCTTGCGCGACGCCCCGACGAGGACCGGCATGCCGAGCTCGACCAATTGCGGCAGCGCGTTCAGCAGGGCCCAATTATCTTGCGCCGTTTTAGCGAAGCCCAGACCGGGATCGACGATCAACTTCGCCGGGTCCACCCCGGCGGCGACGGCGGCATCGACGGAGACGAGTAGATCGTCGCGCACTTCGGCGACGACGTCGCGGTAGTCCGGTACGCGGTGCGGGTGTTCGGGATCGACTGGGCGCCAGTGCATCAGCACCCAGCGGGCACCCGACGAGGCCAGCAGGGGCGCCATCGCCGGGTCGGCCCGTCCTCCGGAGACGTCGTTGACGATCCCGGCCCCGCAGTCCAGAGCTGCCCGAGCCACTGCAGCGTTCATCGTGTCGATGCTGACGGTAATGCCCTGGGCGGCAAGTTCTTTCACGACCGGGACGACCCGCTGCGCTTCGGCGGTCGGATCGACACGCACCGCGCCGGGCCGGGTCGATTCACCCCCGACATCGATGATCGCGGCTCCCTGGGCCGCCAGCGCCAAGCCGTGTTCCACGGCACGTCCGGCATTCAGGTAGCGCCCGCCATCGGAGAACGAGTCGGCGGTGACGTTGACCACCCCGACGACCTGGACGCGTGTCGGGCTCACTTGCGCCGGATGAGTTCCAGGGCCTCAGCGCGCGACGTGCTGTCGGATTTGAACTGTCCGCGAACCGCCGACGTGGTTGTGATCGCCCCGGGCTTGCGCACACCTCGCATCGCCATGCACAGGTGCTCAGCCTCGACCACCACGATCACTCCGCGCGGGTTGAGTTTGCGCATCAGGGCGTCAGCGACCTGCGCGGTCAACCGCTCCTGCACCTGCGGTCGCTTCGAGTAGAGGTCGACCACCCTCGCCAGCTTGGACAGGCCGGTGATCCGGCCGTCGTAGCCGGGGATGTACCCGACGTGCGCGACTCCGTGAAAGGCCACCAGATGGTGCTCGCAGGTCGAGTACAGCGGGATCTCCCTGACGATCACCAGCTCTTCGTGCTGCTCGTCGAAGGTGGTCTCCAGCACCGCGTCCGGGTCGGTGTAGAGCCCGGCGAACATCTCCTGATAAGCCCGCGCGACCCGCGCCGGGGTGTCGACCAGACCCGCTCGGTCGGGGTCTTCGCCCACCGCGAACAGCAGTTCACGCACTGCGGCCTCAGCCCGCGCCTGATCGAAAATCGCCGGCGTCATCGTCGACCCAACTTTCTCAGTCACCGGACGGCTGCTCGGGCCGGTTGTTCTCCGCACTGCGACGGCCGTCGGCCTCACCGGGAGGCGCCGGCGGTGGTGGCGGCGGCTGGCCCGCACCGGGGTACGGCCCAGCAGGCGGGTAGGACGCAGCCGGCGGGTAGTGCGAGGCCGGCGGATAGCCCTGCTGCGGCCACTGCTGGGGCGGATACCAGTAGCCGGCCTGCGGCGACGGCTGTTGGCCTGCGGGAGGCCAGCCGGGCGCATGCCAGCCCGCCGGGGCGCCGTAGTCTGGCTGGGTGCCCGGGGCTGCGTCTCCGCCGGCAGGCACGCCGTTGCTGCCGTTGGGAACGGAATCGCCCACCTTGGCTGCTGCTTCGCGGGAAGCCTGGGCGATCGCGGCCTTGAACGCCGGCTCGGGGACCGGCTGGGGCCACGGCTCGCCCCGCTCGATGGCCAGTTCGCCGGGAGTCTTGATCGGCGGCTTGTCGGACGGCACCCGCCCGCCGAAGTCGTCGAACGTCGTCAGTCGGGGTCGCTTGTTCACGTCGCCGAAGATCTTCTCCAGATCGGCGCGGTGCAGCGTCTCCTTCTCCAGCAGTTCGCCGGCCAGCACATCGAGGACCTCGCGGTACTCGGTGAGGATCTCCCAGGCCTCGGTGTGCGCGGCCTCGATCAGCTTGCGCACCTCGTCGTCGATGTCGCGGGCCACCTCGTGGGAGTAGTCGGGCTGGGTGCCCATCGCGCGCCCGACGAACGGGTCACCGTGGTCGGTGCCGTAGCGGACCGCGCCGAGCTTGGCGCTCATGCCGTATTCGGTGACCATGGCACGCGCGACCGCGGTGGCCTTCTCGATGTCGGAGACCGCTCCGGTGGTCGGCTCGCGGAACACCAGTTCCTCGGCGGCGCGCCCGCCCATGGCGAAGACCAGTTGGGCGATCATCTCCGAGCGGGTACGCAGCCCCTTGTCCTCCTCGGGCACTGCCACCGCGTGCCCACCGGTGCGGCCGCGGGCCAGGATCGTCACCTTGTAGACCGGGTCGATGTCGGGCATCGCCCATGCCGCCAGAGTGTGTCCGCCCTCGTGGTAGGCGGTGATCTTCTTCTCGTGCTCGCTGATGATGCGGCCCTTGCGGCGCGGACCGCCGATCACCCGGTCCACCGCTTCTTCCAGTGCCGCACCGGTGATCACGGTGCCGTTCTCCCGCGCGGTCAGCAGCGCCGCCTCGTTGATCACGTTTGCCAGGTCCGCGCCGGACATGCCGACGGTGCGCTTGGCCAGCCCGTCGAGGTCGGCGTCCGGGCCGATCGGTTTGCCGGCCGAATGCACCCGCAGCACCGCGCGCCGCCCCGCGATGTCGGGGTTGGTCACCGGGATCTGACGGTCGAACCGGCCGGGGCGCAACAGCGCCGGGTCCAGGATGTCGGGCCGGTTGGTGGCCGCGATCAGGATGACGCCGGCGCGCTCACCGAAACCGTCCATCTCCACCAGCAACTGGTTGAGGGTCTGCTCACGCTCGTCGTGGCCACCGCCCATGCCGGCGCCGCGCTGGCGTCCGACTGCGTCGATCTCGTCGACGAAGATGATGCAGGGGCTGTTCTGTTTGGCCTGCTCGAACAGGTCACGCACCCGCGAGGCGCCCACACCGACGAACATCTCCACGAAATCCGAGCCGGAGATGGTGAAGAAGGGCACGCCTGCCTCACCGGCCACCGCGCGGGCCAGCAGTGTCTTGCCGGTGCCCGGCGGGCCGTAGAGCAGCACGCCCTTGGGGATCTTGGCGCCCAGCGCCTGGTATCTGCTGGGGTTCTGTAGGAAGTCCTTGATCTCGTAGAGCTCTTCGACCGCCTCGTCGACGCCGGCGACATCGGCGAAGGTGGTCTTGGGCATGTCCTTGCCCAGCTGCTTGGCCCGGGATTTGCCCATCCCGAAGCCCATCCGGGCGCCGCCCTGCATCCGCGAGAACATCACGAACAGCCCGATCAGCAACAGCATCGGCAGCATGTAGATCAGCAGTGAACCCAGCACGCTGCCCTGGTTGACGACGGTGTTGATCTCCGCCTTCTTGTTGGTCAGCGCGGTGTAGAGCGGAACCGCGTACCCGGTCGGGTACTTGGTGATCAGCTTGTCGACCTTCTCGTCCTTGCCGGACTTGGCGGCCTTGTCGGCTTTGTCGGACACCTCGACGCTGGTGAGTGGTTTCTTCAGAATCAGCCGCAGCTGTTGCTCGCGGTCGTCGAGCTGAGCGCTCTTGACGTTGCCGCTGTGGATCTGGGCCACGGCGATCGAGGTGTCGACCGGTTTGTATCCGCGGGTGTCGTCACTGAAATAGAAGAACGACCAACCAAGCAACAGCACCACGGCGATCGCGGTGATGGTGCGGATCACGTTTTTGCGATTCATCAGACACGGCCGAACTCGGCCCCATTTCCTTCCAGTACATGCAGCTGGGCATGTTCAGGCTACCGTCCCCGGACATCTGGCATGGTCGGAGCTGCCCGGACCCGGCAATCCGTTCTCCGTCCAGGTCCGGTTGTGCTTTGGTGAGACGGTGACCCCCGCAATTCAACGAACAACCGAACGCCTCGTCAACACCAACGGCGTGACCCTGCGGGTAACTGAAGCGGGCGAGCACAATGGGCCCGGCGCTCCGGTCGTCCTATTGGCGCACGGGTTCCCGGAGCTGGCCTATTCCTGGCGACATCAGATCCCGGCGCTGGCCGACGCGGGCTTCCACGTGCTGGCCCCCGACCAGCGCGGCTACGGGGGTTCGTCACGGCCGGATGAGATAGCGGCCTATGACATAGCTGCGCTCACCGGCGACCTGGTCGGTCTGTTGGACGACGTCGGCGCCGAGCGCGCGATCTGGATCGGTCATGACTGGGGCGGTCCGGTGGTGTGGAGCGCCGCCCAACTACACCCCGACCGAGTGGCCGGCGTGGTGGGGCTCAGCGTTCCGCCGGTGCCGCGTCCACAGGTCTCGCCGACGGCGGCGTTCGGCAAGATTTTCGGTGAGAACTTTTTCTACATGCTCTATTTCCAGCAACCCGGCGTCGCCGACGCGGAGCTGGATTCCGATCCCGGGCGCACCATGCGCCGGATGATGGGCAGCCTCAGTCCGGCCGACCGCGACTCGGCGCTGTTGATGACCGCCCCCGGCCCGATGGGCTTCATCGATCGACTGGCCGAGCCGGCTGCGCGACCGGACTGGATCAACGCCGACGAACTGGACCACTACATCGCCGAGTTCACCCGCACCGGTTTCACCGGCGGACTGAACTGGTACCGCAACCTCGACCGCAATTGGGAGATCATGGCGAATCCGCCCTCGGCCACCATCGACGTCCCCGCGTTGTTCATCGCCGGAACCGCCGACCCGGTGCTCGCTTTCACCCGACGCGACCGGGCCAGCGAACTGGTCAGCGGCCCATACCGCGAGGTGATGATCGACGGCGCCGGGCACTGGCTGCAGCAGGAACGGCCCGACGAGGTCAACGCGGCGCTGCTGGAGTTTCTGGCCGCCGTGCCGTCCGGACGGGTGTCGTGATGGCCGCGCCGCTGCGCTTCGGGGTCTTCATCACCCCGTTTCACGCGCTGGGTCAATCACCGACGGTCGCACTGGAATACGACCTTGAACGGGTAGTCGCACTGGACCGGCTGGGATTCGACGAAGCCTGGTTCGGCGAGCATCACTCGGGTGGCTACGAACTGATCGCCTGCCCCGAGGTTTTCATCGCGGCGGCCGCGGAACGCACCAAACACATCCGGCTGGGCACCGGCGTCGTCTCGCTGCCCTATCACCACCCGCTGATGGTGGCCGACCGCTGGGTGCTGCTGGACCACCTGACCCGCGGCCGGGTGATGTTCGGCACCGGGCCGGGCGCCCTGCCCACCGACGCCTACATGATGGGCATCGATCCCGTCGAGCAGCGCCGAATGATGCAGGAGTCTCTGGAGGCGATCCTGGCGTTGTTCCGCGCCGAGCCCGGCGAATTGGTCACCCGGCACTCGGACTGGTTCACCTTGCGCGACGCCGCGCTGCACATCCGGCCCTACACCTGGCCGTATCCGGAGATCTCCACGGCGGCAATGATTTCCCCGTCCGGGCCGCGGCTCGCCGGAACGCTGGGCACCTCACTGCTGTCACTGTCGATGTCGGTGCCGGGCGGATTCGCCGCACTGGAGAACACCTGGGAGGTGGTTCGCGATCAGGCCGCCAAAGCCGGCCGCGACGAACCGGATCGCAACGACTGGCGGGTGTTGAGCATCATGCACATCGCCGACACCCGCGAGCAGGCGGTGGCCGACTGCACCTACGGCCTGCAGGATTTCGCGAACTACTTCGGCGCGGCCGGGTTCGTCCCGCTGGCCAGCGAAGTCGAAGGCTCACCGCAGACGCCGACCGAGTTCGTCGAGGCTTACGCCGCCGCCGGCAGCAGCTGCATCGGCACCCCCGATGACGCGATCGAACACATCACCGGCCTGCTGGAGCGCTCCGGCGGATTCGGCACCCTGCTGTTCCTGGGACATGACTGGGCCTCACCGGAAGCGACGTATCACAGTTACGAACTGTTGGCCCGCAAGGTGATTCCACACTTCAAGGGCCAGCTCACCGCACCCCGGGCATCACACGACTGGGCGCGGGGCATGCGTGACACCCTGTTCGGCCGGGCAGGTGAGGCGATCAAGAACGCCGTCGTCGAGCACGTCACCGAGTCAGGCTCCGATCAGGCCAATAGGCCACGCTGATGCGCGCCGCGGTGCTGCGCGACGGCCGAATGATCTACCGCGATGACGTGCCGGAGCCGACACCGGGCCCGGGTCAGGTGCTCGTCGAGGTGACGGCCTGCGGTATCTGCGGTTCCGACTTGCACTTCGCCGCGCACGGCGACCAGGTGCTGGCCGCGACGCAGTCGATGTCCGGCAGCCCTTCCTCCGGCGCGGTTGTCGACCTGGGCGCCGACATCTTCATGGGTCACGAGTTCAGCGCGAAGGTGCTGGAAGCCGGTCCCGGCACCGAGACCGTTACCCCCGGAACGCCGGTCACCTCGATCCCGGTTCTGCTGGCCGCCAAAGGCATTGAACCGATCGTCTACTCCAACACCACGGTGGGCGGCTACGCCGAAAAGATGCTGCTGTCGGCGCCGCTGCTGGTGCCCATCCCCAACGGACTGGACCCCCGCCACGCCGCGCTGACCGAACCGATGGCGGTAGGACTGCACGCGGTCAACAAGTCCGGCGTGGCGCCCGGCGAGACCGCACTGGTGTTGGGCTGCGGACCGATCGGGATGGCCATCATCGCCGCACTGCGCACCTCGGGCGTGGAAGACATTGTGGCCGTGGATTATTCACATGCCCGCCGAAATCTGGCGACGATGATGGGCGCGCATCGCACACTCGACCCGGCGCAGGGTTCGCCGTTCGACACAGTCAAACCGAAGGTGATCTTCGAAGCGGTCGGCGTGCCGGGCATCATCGACGACGTACTGCGGCGGGCACCGGTCGGCAGCCGGCTGGTCGTTGCGGGAGTGTGTATGCAGCCCGACACCGTGCACCCGTTCTACGGCATCGCCAAGGAGATCAGCGTGCAGTTCGTGTTGGCCTACGAGCCTGTGGAGTTCACCGCGTCGCTGCGGGCCATCGCCGAGGGACGAATCGACGTGGCGCCGCTGATCACCGGCGAGGTCGGACTCGACGGCGTGGGTGCTGCGTTCGACGACCTGGCCGACCCCGATCGGCACTGCAAGATCCTGGTCACCCCTTAAGCAGACGGCGACGGCCCGCCGCTACGGGAACGCGCCGGCGTCGCGCAGCAGCTGCGACCACCCACCCACCAGCTCGACCAACTCTCCCAAGTCGTCACCGAGACGAGCGACGATCGGGGCACACGCCTCGTCGGTGGTCGTCTCGACCCCCTCGCGAGCCGCGTGTCCGGCATCGGTGAGTGCGCCGTCACGCGCCAGGCCCCGCTCGGCCAGCCGAGCCTCGCCGGCGGTGAGTTCGTCATCGGTCCAGGCCCTGGTGCGGACGTAGGTGCGCGGCGGAAGTCCCCGGTAGAGCTCGGTGATCAGCCCGATCTCGACGCCGTCGAATCCGGCTGCCGTCCAGGCGTTCACGTGCGCGTCACCGCGGAACTCACGCAGCTGGTCGGCCAACTGCCAGGCGTCGGTGAGCGGGTCTCCCGCCGGCCCGTCGGCAACCAGCCCGGCGAACAGTGGCTTGCCGGCCAGCGAGAGCCCGTCGGCGGCGCGACGCAACAGCAGCACCGCCCGATCGAGACCGTCCGGTGCGTCCCCGAGGACGCGCCGCAGCTGGGCCACCGAGCCCTCGACGCGGGCCGCGCGGATGGTCGGCGCGTCGGTGAGCGTCCAGCCGTAGTCGACTGCCGGCACCACCACCGCCGGGTTGAACACCCCGAAAGTCGCGGCGATCACCTCCCCAGAGGCCTGCCCCAACGCCGAGCCGCGGCTGCAGAAGTAGGCCGGTCCGTCCGGCATCTCGACGCCACCGGATTTTGCGGGACTGGGCGCAAAGCCCAGGGTCGCGTACCCCCGGTGACACTCCGGTGCGAAGTACACCTGCCCGGCGAAGGGTTCGATGGCCTTGGACAGTGCTCTGCACGGCGCGACGGTCATCGTCTCAGTGTGCCGCATCGGACTTTCATCAAGACCTGGTCCTCGACTCCGATAAGGTGCCAGTCATGCCGACACGCAGCGCCCGGAAGGTTCTCCGCTGGTCGATGACGCTGGCCCTGGCCGGCCTGACCACCGCCGCGATAGCCGGATGCGACGTCAGTCCCGGCGGTGACGGCGCGGATCTGCCCAGGCAGGTCACGGTCGTCGGATCCGGTGAGGTACAGGGTATTCCGGACACGTTGACCACCGAGGCGGGCATCGAGTTCATCGCCGGAGATGTCACCAACGCGATGAATCAGACCAGCGAGCGTCAGCAGGCGGTGATCGACGCACTGGTGGACGCCGGGGTGGACCGCAAGGACATCAGCACCACCGGCGTCAGTCTGCAACCGCAGTACGGCAACTCCGAGCCCAGCGGTTCGGCGAACATCACCGGCTACCGGGCCGGCAACACGATCCGCGTCAAGGTCGAACGGGATTCCGCCTCCCAGGTGCTGGCCGTGATCGTGCGGGCCGGCGGGGACGCCACCCGGATCAACGGGGTCAGCTACTCCATCGAGGATGATTCTCAGCTGGTGCGCGACGCGCGTGAGCGGGCCTTCAACGACGCCAAGGACCGCGCGGATCAGTACGCGCAGCTGTCCGGTCTGCATCTGGGCCGGGTGCTCTCGATTTCCGAGGTGGCCGGTGGGGCGGCGCCCCCGGTAGCGGCGGGGATGCCGATGCCGCGCGCGATGGCCGCCCCGCCACCGGTGGAGCCCGGCCAGCAGACCGTCAGCTTCTCGGTGACGGCGGTGTGGGAGCTCAGTTAGCCCGATCATTCCACTGCGACAACGCCACAGTGTGGCGTACGGTAGGTCACAGCGGTGATGCTCCACTTCATCCGATCGAAGCCACATTCTTTGCGGACCCGCAGGGCGGGCGTTTGAGCCTCCCAGTCGCAACGAGGTGCCCTTGTGCCATCGCGACCACCGGGATCGTCGTCGACCTGAAGATGCGAGGCGAAGGCAACCCTCCGCGGTATCTGGGTGCGGATCGACCAGATTCACCCAGCCGAACCGGCGTTCTCGCGTAACCACTTTCGAATCGCCGACGGCGCCTGTGCCGTGTCTGGAGTTTGTGCCCTGATGTTGATTCCCATGTCCCTAACCGACTCGATGTTCTTGCTGGCCGAATCGGAGAATCGCCAGATGCAGGTCGGTGGTCTGGCATTGTTCACCCCGCCCGAGGGTGCCTGCGCCTCCGATGTGCGCCAGATGTTCGCCGCGGCCGTCGCCCGCGACAAGGTGACCGGCATGTGGCGCAAGCGGGCCCGCCGGTCGGTGCTGTCACTGGGACAGTGGGGCTGGGACAGCGACGCCGACGTCGACCTCGACCGCCACGTGCACTATTCGGCGCTGCCGCGGCCCGCCGGAATGCTGGAGTTGTGGACGCTGGTGTCGTGGCTGCACGCGACCCCACTGGACCGGGATCGGCCGCTGTGGGAGATGCACCTGATCGAGGGCCTCGCCGACGGTCGGTATGCGGTCTACATCAAGGTCCACCACGCACTCACGGACGGAGTTTCCGCGATGGGGATGCTGCGGGCCGCACTGAGTGCCGACCCCGAGCTGCGCGGTCAGCCTGCGTTGTGGGAGCCGGTCGAGACCGCATCCGAGCCTGCAGCGGCGGCGACGTCGGGTGGTTGGCTGCCGGGGCGCGCGGCGACGGCGATATGGGATGGCGCGCGAGATGCCGCCGGGTTGCTACCCGCACTCGGCGGCACCCTCGTGCAGGCTCTGCGCCAGCGCGGCGGGGCGCTGTCGCTGGTCACACCCAACACCATGTTCAACGTGGCGATCGACGGTGCCCGGTCCTTCACCGGGGGCTCGTGGCCGCTGGAACGACTGCGGTTGGTCGCCAAGCACAGCGACGCCACCGTCAACGACGTGGTGCTGGCCATGTGCGCCGGCGCGCTGCGCAGCTACCTGACCGGTCGGAGTGCGCTGCCATTGGCCTCGCTGGTGGCGATGATTCCGGTATCGCTGCGGCTGCCCCGGCCCGCGGGCGGCCGGGACGACACCGCCGACACCGGCAATAAAATCGGGTCTTTGATGTGCGGCCTGGCCACCGATCTGGCCGATTCCGGCGAGCGGCTGCTGTCCGTGCGCAACAGCATGCGCGAGGGCAAGGCCGCGCTCGGCGCGCACAGTCAGTTGCAGATCCTCGCGATGAGTGCGCTGGGAGCCACACCACTGGCACTGGGCATGCTGCTCGGTCACCACGGGCTGCTGCGGCCGCCCAACGTGATGATCTCCAACGTGACCGGGTCGCCGGTGCCGCTGTACTGGAATGGCGCCCGTCTCGATGCGCTTTACCCCCTGTCGATCCCGGTCGACGGGCAGGCGCTGAACATCACCTGCACCAGCACCGACGACACGATCGCGTTCGGGCTCACCGGCTGCCGCGACGCCGTTCCCGGGATGGGCGCGCTGACCGGACTGCTCGACGACGAGCTCCGGCTTCTCGAGCATGCCGCTGGGCTCTGATGACCGCGCGGACCGGGTCGCGCCGGGTGGCCCGGCGTCCGCTCTTCGGGCTCCCTTCGGCCCGGACTCGGGTAGACTTCGACATATCGGCGGTATATCGCATCTGACCGCTTTCTAGGTTGTATCGCCGCCGATTTGAAGATTATTTGGCCGGTTCGCGGCCAAGTCAGGAACGTCGCAATGACGCTACAAATGACGCTGCAACAGGACCGCTCCGCAGGGGGCCGACACCCGACGCCACCCGAACACCGGCCGCGGTTGCGATTGAAGCCGAAGGCGCCGCAAACGGGGTACGTCGACGGGGCTTGGTGGCCGTGGAGTGGCGATCTGACCACTGAACTCCCGGGCCTGCTCTCGGTGTTGTCGGTTCGAGTCGGGTCAATTCGGCGAGTGAGGTACAACGTCGGCGAATGGGCGACCGCTCCCGCCAAGCTCGTTACCGATGGACGAACGGTGCGACTCGACGGGTACCAACGCCAGCCGGTGAACACGCTGGAGGTACTCGGCGCCAGCGGGGCCAAGATCGTCCTGCTCGTGGTTCCCGCGCACACCGACCCAGACCAAGCACACGAGGCGATGATGACGGCGGCCGCCCCCGATAACGACTCGAGCGTCGACGCCCTGCTGGTGATCAGTGGGAGCGAAAGAGAGACCCGCAGCGAAAGAACCTGTGCAGAAGAGCAATGGGTCTCCGAAGGTGGCTTCGCTCAGCCCTGATAAACCCGCGGATCCAGCGTGCCGATGTAGGGCAGGTCGCGGTAGCGCTCGATGTAGTCCAGCCCGTAGCCGACCACGAAGTCGTTCGGGATGTCGAAGCCCACGTAGGCGATGTCGACGCCGGCGCGCGCCGCGTCAGGTTTGCGCAGCAGCGTGCAGACCCGCAGCGACCGGGGCCGGCGGGCGGCCAGGTTGCGCAGCAGCCAGGACAACGTCAGGCCGGAGTCGACGACGTCCTCGACGATCAGCACGTCGCGGTCGCTGATGTCGCGGTCCAGGTCCTTGAGGATGCGCACCACCCCCGACGACGACGTCGAGGACCCGTAGGAGCTGACCGCCATGAACTCGAACTGGGTGGGCAGCGGGATCGCCCGGGCCAGGTCGGTGACGAACAGCACTGCGCCCTTGAGCACGGTGATCAACAGCAGATCCCGGTGCTCGCCGCGGTCCGCAGGATTCGAGTCGTCGGAATAGTCGGCGGCGATCTGCGCACCGAGTTCGGCGGTGCGGGTCCGGATCTGCTCCTCGCTCAGCAGCACCGATTTGATATCACCCGCGTACGACTCGGGTGTCTCCCCCGGCGAGAACGCAGCCACCAACACAGCGTGCCATGCGCGATGTTCGACAACCAACTCAGATCGGCTCCCGGCGCAGCCGCAGCAGACCGTCCGCACGGACCGCGAAAAGTCGTTCCCGCCGCAGGCCCGATCCGACCGCCACCCCGCCCTGCCCGCGCCACTGCGTGATCAGCCGATCCACCGCGCGGATCTGCAGGTCGGTCAGCCCGCGGCCGCCGCCGGCCAGCAACCAGCGGCGGATCACCGCCCGCCGCACCGGGCCGGGCAGCGCGACGAGGCGAGCAGCGTCCAAGGCGGCGGTGTCCGGACCGGCGCCAGCTGCGCCGGCGTCGACCGTGGCGTCGGGCAGGGCCTGCTCGGCCAGCGCATCGATCAGCCCGGTGTTCTCCCGCAAGGCGACCGCGCTGCGGGCCAGGGCCTCGGCCACCCCGCCCCCCAGCACGTCCTCCAGCAACGGCAGCACCTCGGAGCGCAGCCGCACCCTGGTGAAGCGCTTATCGCGGTTGTGCGGGTCGAGCCACGGGGTCAATCCCAGCTCGGCGCAGGCATCCCGGGTCACCTCGCGGCGCACACCCAGCAGCGGCCGGCACCACGGCGGGTCGTACGGCCGCATCCCGGCCAACGAGCGGGGCCCCGATCCGCGGCCCAGGCCGAGCAGCACCGTCTCGGCCTGATCGTCGAGGGTGTGCCCCAGCAGCACCGGCCTGCCGGCGCGGGCGTTGTCCAGGGCGGCGTAGCGGGCGGTGCGTGCCGCCGCCTCCGGGCCGCCCTCGGATCCAACGGTCACCGAGATAACCTGCGCATCAACACATCCCAACTCAAGGGCCTGCTTGCGGGCGAGATCCGCCACCTGCGCCGAGCCGGGCTGCAGGCCGTGATCGACGATCAGCGCAGTGGTGGGCCGCTCGGGCGCGGCGACAGCGGTCAGGGCCAGCGAGTCCGGCCCACCCGACAGCGCCACGCACCAGCGCCCTGGCTCGGGCAGCTGCTGCTCGGCGAACGCCAGCAGCGCGCCACGCAGCCGGGCTACAGCACCCGGTCGATCCACTGCTGCGGCTCTTCGATCTCGGCGGGCAACGGCAGGTTCTGCGGACGCGCCCACACCGCGTTGAACCGGTCCATGCCGACCCGGGCCACCACGGCGTCGACGAAAGCCTTGCCGCGGACGTACTGGCTGAGCTTGGCGTCGAGACCCATCAGCGCCCGCAGCAAGCGTTGCAGCGGCGGCTGGCTGCGCTGACGACGTTCCTCGAAGCGGCTCCGGATCGTCGCCACCGAAGGCACCGCCACCGGCCCCACAGCGTCCATCACGTGGTCGGCGTGGCCCTCGAGCAGCGTGCCCAGGGTCAGCAGCTGGTCCAGCGCGGTGCGCTGCTCCTCGGACTGCACGGCCCGCACCAGGCCCAGGATTCCCGACGGCCCGGCCGCCACGTCAGCGGCGTTACGGCCCCTTACGTGGTCGGCCAGCCGGCTCACCACCTGCGTGACGTCCAGGCCGCTCTCGTCGGTCAGCACCGCCAGTGCCTCCGACATGTAGCCGGCCAGCCACGGGTTCACCGAGAACTGCACCCGGTGGGTCACCTCGTGCAGGCACACCCACAGCCGGAAGTCGGCCGGTGTCACCCGCAGCTGCCGCTCGACGGCGATCACGTTGGGGTAGACCAGCAGCAGCTGCCCCGCACCCTCAGCTCCGTCGGCACCGAACGGGTCGTACTGGCCGAGGATGCCCGAGGAGACGAATGCCAGCAGCGCGCCGGTCTGCGCCCCGGCCAGCCGGCCGCTGAGGAATCCGACGGACTTCTCGGCGCCGCCTGTCATCACCCGCATCGACTCGGCGGCGGCGGCGATCCACTGCGGCCGGTCGATGACGCGCGCTTCGGGCACAGGGCCGTCGGCGCCCAGCCCGGTCACCTCACGGACCAGCGGTTCGGCGGCCCGGGAGCTGCGGTGCAGGTCGTCGATCACCTGCGCGCGGGTGTAGTCGGTCATCGGGGGCGCCGGGCGCGTCAGCCAGCCGCCGACCGTTGCGGCGAACCCCCAGTCCACCGCGCGCCCGATATCGAGGTCGCTCATCCGCATCCGCAGGTCCGCAGCACCGCGGCCAGCGCGTCGATCGCGATTCGACCGGTCGGCCCGGCGTCATTGGAGATGAACGCGAACGTCAGCACCCGGCGGTCGCGGTCGGTGACGATCCCGGCCAGCGCGTTGGTACGGGTCAGCGAGCCGGTCTTGGCGCGCAGCCAGCCGGCCGCACCGCGCCCGGTGTTGAGGTTGAGAAAACGATCGGACAGCGTGCCGCTGCCACCGGCGACCGGCAGCATGTCCAGCAGTGGCCGCAACTCCGGCTGGTCCGGGCCGGCCGCCGCCTGCACCACCGCGTCGAGGGTCCGGGCCGACAACCGGTCGTCGACGGACAGGCCGCTGGAGTCCATCAGCGTGGCCCCGCTGACCGCGATGTGGGCGGTCGCCAGCCGGTTGGTCACCGCGTCGACCGCACCGGCGAACGACCGCGGCCGGCCCATCGACGCCGCCACCTCCCGGGCGATGCATTCGGCCATCACGTTGTCCGAGGCGTTCATCATCTCGCCCAGTCGCACCACCAGCGGCGCCGAGGAAACCGCGCCCAGTTCGCGACCGGTCACCGATGCGGTCGTGATGCTGACCGTCTCGGTGTCGATGCCGAGCGAGGCGGCCAGCGCCCGGCCGGCATCCAGCGCGGGGGTCAGCGAGCGCCGCGACTCGACCGTGGTCGGCTGGATGCGGCCGCCGTCGACCATCACCGCCTCGATCGGGGCGATGTCGCCACCTTCGATGTCGTCCGGGTCCCAGCCCGGCGCCATGCTCGGGCCGCTGAACGCCGACACGTCGACACGGACCTCGGTGGGCGTCACCCCGCTGCGACGGATCTGGTCGGCAAGGTCGCCGATCCGCGCGGCGTCCCGGTACCAGGTGTCCTGGCCGACTTCGGCGGTCGACAGCGTCGGATCGCCCCCGCCGACCAGCACCACCACGCCGGGCTCGTCACCCGTCGTCACCCGGGTGGTGACGCGGGCGCCCAGGTCCAGCGCCAGCAGTGCGGCTGCCGCGGTGAGCACCTTGTTGGTCGACGCCGGCTGCATCGGCAGGTTTTCCTGCTGCGTCCACAGCGTCTTGCCGGTCAGCGCGTCGGTGATCCGGCCGGTGAGGTGGCCCAGGTTCGGGTCGGCCAACGCGGCTGACATGGCTGCCGCCAATGCGCTGCCGGTCGGGACCGGGGCGTCGTCGGAGACCGGGACCACCCCCGGTTTGGCGGTCGCCACCGGCGCCTGCGGCACGTCGTGCGCGCCGGCACCGGACTCGTCCGGGAGCACCACCGCAGCCACGACCACCACGGCGGCGGCCAGCGCCAGTATCGCTCCCGCTATTCCCAGATGGGTGCTGCTGTGTCGCCACCGAGTCGGGTGCATGTCCCTCCCTGCCTGTCGGGGCCAATTGTGCCGGAAGGGCGGGGTCGGGGCATGACTCCGGCCCGCCTTAGACTGTCCGGGTGCAATTCGACGTGACCATCGAAATCCCCAAGGGCCAGCGCAACAAGTACGAGATCGACCATGCCACCGGCAGGCTCCGGCTCGACCGCTACCTGTACACGCCGATGGGCTACCCCGCCGACTACGGCTTCATCGAAGACACCCTCGGCGAGGACGGCGACCCACTGGACGCGATGGTGCTGTTGCCGCAGTCGGTGTTTCCCGGCGTGCTGATCGAGGCCCGTCCGGTCGGGATGTTCCGGATGACCGACGAGGCCGGCGGCGACGACAAGGTGCTGTGCGTGCCGGCCGGTGACCACCGCTGGGACCACATCGCCGACATCGACGACGTGCCGGCGCACGAACTGGATGCGATCAAGCACTTCTTCGTGCACTACAAGGACCTGGAGCCGGGCAAGTTCGTCAAGGCCGCCGACTGGGTGAGCCGCGCCGAGGCCGAGGCCGAAGTCACCCGGTCGATCGAACGGTTCACGTCCACCGGTCACTGATTCGGCGGTTTAGCGAGGCTCGACGAAGGAGAGCCGAGGCTGGAACCGCCGCGTTAATCCGCTTGCTGCGCGAACACGTCCAGCAGTAGCCCGAGCTGACGATCGAACATGTCCCGAGGGGCTGAGACGGTATCGGCGCCGTAGCCACCGAACACTTCCAGGCTGATCGCGCCGACCACGGCGGCCCACAGCAGGAAGCATTTCGCCAGGACGGCATTGTCGCCGGCGAAGCCGAACTCTTCGCGAACGTGATCGAAGTCGGCCGACAACGGCTGTGCCGCAACCTGATTGGTGGCCGCGACGTCCCCGGCGGCGATGCCGGCCGCAACGGCCTCGAGCATCGCCGCGATCACCCGGGTACCGGGGACGACGGTCTGTTCGGGCGGCGCGTGATAACCCGGAACCGGGCTACCGTACAGCAATGCCCACCGGGCCGGGTGCTCCAAGGCCCAGTCCCGCACCGCGTGGGCCATGACCCCCAGCTCGTCGCGCCACCCGGTCACCGGCGCGCGGGCGCGGTCCACCGTGTCGGCCAAGTCGGAAAAGGCGTCGACCAGAAGCAGAGTGAGTAGATCGTCACGACTGGCGACGTAGCGGTAGACCGCCGAGGACACCATGCCCACGTCGCGCGCGACGGCACGCAGCGACAACGCGGCCGGCCCGTGCGTCACCAGGTGGTGCCGACCGACCTCGATGATCTTCGCCTCGATTCGCGCGCGCGACTCCTGCCTTTTGCCCACCGGCCCAGTCTGACAGATCTGAGAGCACTGCTCTTGTTTTTGCCCGCGCAGTGTGTCACGATCCTCCAAGCGAGAGCACTGCTCTCAAACTGAAAGGGGCGGAACATGACCACCCGATACGACCGACCGAGTGCACCGGCCCGATTCGGCAATGCGCTGATCCGCAGGCTCGCCGAGGCGGGCATCAGCATCGCCGGCACCCGTGCGCTCGCGGTGCGCGGCCGCAAGAGCGGCGAGCTCCGCGGCGTCGTGATCAACCTGCTCACCGTCGACGGCGTGGCCTACCTGGTAGCACCGCGCGGTGAGACCGAGTGGGTGCGCAATGCGCGAGCCGCCGGCGAGGTGCTGATCGGGCCACGGTGGCGCCGGACCCGGGCCCTGATCACCGAACTCTCCGACGACGCCAAACCGGCAGTACTGCGCCCGTATCTGCAGCGGTGGTACTGGCAGGTCAGGGGCTACATCGCCGGAGTGACACCGGAGTCCAGCGATGACGAACTGCGTATCGCGGCGCCCTCGATCCCGGTCTTCTCACTCGGGTGACGAACCCGTCTGGGCCCCGCGGGTGCGGTAGAGGCTGGCCGCGGTCGTCAGCACCAGCACCCCCACGACGACCGTCAGGCTCGCCGGGGTGGGGATCTCCGGGACATTGAGGTTGCGGCCGGAGTTGATGAACCACACCTCGTTGGTGCGCAGCGCGTGCAACACCATCCGCACCCCGATGAACCCCAGGATCAGTGCCAGCCCCTTGGACAGGTACACGAAGCGGTTCAGCAGCTTGCCCAGGATGAAGTAGAGCTGACGCAGCCCCATCAGGGCGAACACGTTGGCGGTGAAAACCAGGTAGGGCTGGCGGGTCAGCCCGTAGATGGCCGGAATCGAGTCCATCGCGAACACCAGGTCGGTGGTGCCCAGTGCCAGCGCCACCAGGAACATCGGGGTGATGGCCCAGGCCCCGGTGTTGTCCCGGGTGAAGAACCGCACGCCCGCCCAACGATCGGTGGCGTTGAAGTGGGTGCGCGCGAACCGCACCACGAAGTTGTTGCCCCCGCCGCCGTCGCCGCCGCCCCCGTCACCGTCGCCGCCGTGGTCACCGTGGCGGAGCAGTTTGATCGCGGTGAAGGCCATGAACGCGCCGAACAGGTAGAACGTCCACGACAGGCGTTGCACGGCGACCCCGCCCAGCGCGATGAACACCGACCGGAACGACAAGGCCATGACGATGCCGACGAACAGCGCTTCCTGCCGGTACTTCTTGGGCACGTTGAAGCTGTTCATGATGATCACGAAGACGAACAGGTTGTCCACCGACAGGCTGTACTCGGTGAGCCAGCCCGCGAAGAACTGCATGCCGTACTTCGCGCCGTGATGCGCCCACACCCAGACGCCGAACGCCACCGCCAGGCCGATGTAGAACGTCAGCCGGGTCACGACCTCGCGGATCGTCGGCTCATGCACCCGGTGGGCGACCAGGAACAGGTCGAATCCGAGTACCACAGCCAATCCCGCGAACGTCACCAGCCATTCCAACAGCGACGCGTCCAACGGTGGGGCCTCCGGTCGATCAGCTTTTTTGGAAGTGGGCTTGCGCGGGCTGCTGCCGGCTTGTTCCAGCTAGTTTCAAGGGACGACCGACGGTACCCCGCAGCCCGCTTAGTATTTTCGCCGTGGTGACAGATATCGGTGGTAGCGGACCCCGCCGATCCCCCGGCGGTTTGACCGGTGGCCCCGTCACCCGGGCGAGTGTGGCCCGGGTCGGCACCGCGACCCTGCTCAGCGCCCTGTGCGGCTACGCGGTGCTCTACCTGGCGGCACGTGACCTGGATCCGGCCGGCTTCTCGGTGTTCGGCGTGTTCTGGGGCGCGTTCGGCCTGGTCGCCGGTGCCGCCAACGGGCTGCTGCAGGAAACCACCCGGGAGGTCCGGTTCGCCCGGGAAGTCCGGGACGCGTCGGCAGCACACACCCGGCCGCTGTGGGTGGCCGGGCTGGCCGGAGTGACGGCGGCCGGGCTGGTCGCCGGCAGCTCGCCGCTGTGGAGCAACCACGTGTTCGTCGAAGCGCGGTGGCTGTCGGTGGGCCTGCTGTGCTTCGGGCTGGTCAACTTCGCCGTGCACGCCACCCTGCTGGGCATGCTGGCCGGCACCAACCGGTGGACCCAGTACGGGGCGTTGATGGTGACCGACGCGAGCATCCGGGTGGCGGTGGCCACCGCGACGTTCGTGATCGGCTGGGGTCTGGTCGGGTTCCTGTGGGCCACTGTCGCCGGCGCGGTGGCCTGGCTGCTGCTGCTGGCCGCATCTCCCGCGACCCGATCGGCGGCACAGCTGTTGACCCCGGTGGGCACCGCGGATTTCCTACGCGGCGCGGCGCATTCGATCACCGCGGCCGGTGCCAGCGCGATCCTGGTGATGGGTTTTCCGGTGCTGCTGCAGGCCACCTACGGCGAGCTGGGCGCCGAGGGCGGCGTGGTGATCCTGGCGGTCACCGTGACCCGCGCACCGCTGCTGGTGCCGCTGACCGCCCTGCAGGGCAACCTGATCGCACACTTCGTCGACCAGCGCGGAAGACGACTGCGGGCGCTGCGAACCCCGACGGCGTCCGTCACCGCGGTGGGCGCGGTGGGCGCGGTGGCCGCCGGCCTGCTCGGCCCGTGGCTGCTGCGTACGGCTTTTGGCCCGGACTACAACGCCGGCGGGCTGCTGCTGGCCGGACTGACCACGGGGGCGACCGCGATCGCGCTGCTGACGCTCACCGGCGCGGCGGCGGTGGCCGCGGCACTGCATCGCGCATACGCGCTGGGCTGGGTGGGCGCGACCGTGACGTCGGCGTTGCTGTTGATGCTGCCCTTGGAACTGCCGACCAGGACCGTCGTCGCACTGCTGTGCGGGCCGCTGGTGGGAATCGCGGTGCATCTGGCCGCGTTGCGCGCGGCACCCTGAACCACCCACCGGCCCGGCTACACCGGTGCCAGCGGACCGACGTGTATTTTTTAGACATCGATACCAGGTCAAAGCCCCCTTATCCCGACGTCTGGATCATCGTCCCGGCCTTCGGCGAGGCGGCCGTCATCGGCGATGTGATCGCCGGCATCCGATCGGTTTTCGCATCGGTGGTCTGCGTGGACGACGGCAGCACCGACGACACCGCCGCGATCGCCCGGCGCGCCGGCGCCTACGTCGTGCGTCATCCGGTCAACCTCGGTCAGGGCGCGGCCATCCAGACCGGGGTCGAGTTCGCCCGCCGACAACCCGGCGCCCGACTGTTCGCCACCTTCGACGCCGACGGTCAGCACCGGGTGGCCGACGTGGTGCGCATGATCGAGCGTCTGGACAGCGCGGATCCCGACGCCGCGGTTCTCGATATCGTCATCGGCACCCGCTTCGCCGCGCCCGAGGCGGCCGCCGCGGTACCGCCGCTCAAACGACTGGTGCTGCGCACTGCGGTGTGGCTGAACCCGCGGATCCGCCGGCTGGGGCTCTCCGATGCCCACAACGGGCTGCGGGTGTTCAACCGGCGGGTCGCCGACCGTCTCGACCTCACCATGAACGGGATGAGCCACGCCGGGGAGTTCATCGCTCTGATCGCCGAAAACCATTGGCGGGTAGGCGAAGAGCCGGTCGAGGTGCTCTACACCGACTATTCGAAGTCGAAGGGCCAGCCGCTGCTCAACGGCGTCAACATCATGTTCGACGGCTTGCTGCGCAAGAGGATGTCGCGATGAACAGGATCGTTTTTCAGTGAACTGGATCAAGGTACTGCTGATCGCGGCGGTGATGGCGCTGTTGATCTACCTGCTGCTGTCGCGACGGTCCGCCCAGTCCCGGGCCTGGGTGAAGGTCGGCTACCTGGTGTTCGTGGTGGCGGGTATCTATGCGGTGCTGCGTCCGGATGACACCACCGTGGTGGCGAACTGGGTCGGGGTGCGCCGCGGCACCGACCTGATGCTCTACATCCTGATCATCGTGTTCGCATTCACGACACTGAGCACCTACATGCGGTTTCGCGACCTGGAACTGCGTTATGCCCGGCTGGCGAGGGTAGTGGCGCTCACGAAGGCCCAGCCGCCGGAACCTCCGCTGGAACCGCAGCCGAAACCACAGTAATTCGGCGACAGTTGGCCTCGCGGTAACAACAGGTTTGCCGCTCGTCTGGGTCCGCCCGTCACGCTTGGGCATATGAGGTCAACCGAAGTCCTGGCGGAACCACTGGCCGAAGTCACGGCACAGGTCCTGACGGTGCCGGTGATCGAGTTGTACGCGTGGCTCTGGCGCGCCGGGCTGCTCGAGGTGCGGCATCCCGCGTCCAAGCGCCCGCCGTCCGAAATACGGCACCTTCGAACGGCGGGATGACCCCTCCGGTGCCATGAAGGGAATCAGTTCGATGAACCAGAAACGGCTCAGCGCACCAATTCCAGCTTCCGGGACGTCTTCTTGGCGGTGGCCTTCGTGACCGGGGCCTGCTTGGCCGGCGTCTTCGCCGCCGGGGCCTTCTTGACCGGCGTCTTCTTGGCGGGAGCCTTTTTCGCCACCGGAGCCTTCTTGACCGGGGCCTTTTTCGCCACCGGAGGCTTCTTGACCGCCGCAATCTGCTTGGCCGGCGTCTTCTTCGCCACCGGGGACTTCTTGGCCGGGGTCTTTTTCGCCGCCGGGGCCTTCTTGGCCGCCGCGATCTGCTTGGCCGGAGCCGTCTTGACCAGGGCCAATACCGGGGGGACCTCGAGTGGGGCGTTCGCCGGGTCCTTGACGGGGCCGTCTTCAGCGACACCCGAGAACCGGCTTGCCACGGCCACCGCGGCGGTGGCCGCCGCGGCCGTGCCGACGCCCTGCGCCCAGCCGATCGGGCCGACCGGCGTGCAGCCGAGCAACTGGCTGATGCCGGGGGTGCTGACGAGCGCGGCGAACAGCGCGAACGACCCGGCCGCGGTCGCCAGCACCATCGGCGCCCGCGAATCGACCACGGTCTGACCGAGTTCGGTAGTCACCAGGGAGATGAGCGCCACCGTCGCCGCCCGCTGCGGCATGCCGGTGACGGAGGCCATCGCCCAGGCTGCGGTGCCCGCGGCCGCGGTGACCCCGCCTCGGAACGCCACCGCGCGCCACAACTTCTGCTCGTCGAGTCCGCGCACCGCGCCACCGATCGGGCCGGCCGGTGTGCTCACCGCGACGGCAGTGGCCGGCAGCGCGTCGGTCAGGGTGTTCATCAGCAGCAATTGCCGGGTGTTCAGCGGCGAATTCCCGGTGACCGCGGTCCCGATGACGGAGAAGATCACTTCGCCGGCATTGCCACCGAGCAGCCCGGAGATGGCGAGCTGCACACCGCGCCACAGTCGCCGGCCCTCGTCGATCGCGTCGACCAAGGCACCGATCTTGCCGTCGGTCAGCACGACGTCAGCGGTGGCGTGTGCCGAGTCGCTGCCGTGCGCGACGACACCCAGTCCCACGGTGGCGGCCCGGATCGCGGCCGCATCGTTGGCACCGTCGCCCACCATTGCCGAAACCCGGCCGGCGCGCTCGAGCGTCTGGACGATCTGCACCTTGTTCTCCGGCGACATCCGGGCGAAGATCACCCGTTCACACACCACCTGCTCTTGTTCCTTGCGGTTCAACGCATTCCACTCCGAGCCGGTGATGACCTGCTCGGCCGGGACCGTCACACCCATCTCGGCGGCGATGGCGGTGGCCGTGATCGGGTGGTCGCCGGTGATCATCCGGATGTCCACCCCGCGGGCGGCCAGATCAGCCAGCAGCTGCGGGGCGTCGGCGCGGGGGGTATCGGCCAGACCGAGGAACCCGATCAGCGTCAACCCCGAACCGGCCACGTCGACGATCCGGTCGGAGTCATCTCGAACGCTCCGCACCTGCACCGCGGTCAGCTTGCTCTGCGCCACCGCGATCACCCGCAGCCCTTGGGCGGCCATCTCGGCGACCTGCTGCTCCACCGCGGCACCGGCGTTCTTGCAGGCCTCCAGCACCACTTCGGGTGCGCCCTTGACGACCAGGTCCGACCCCAGCATCGATGCCGAGAACGCGCGTCCCGAACGGAATGGCAGGTGGGCGTCCGGTTCCTTCCACGGGCGGGTGCCGGACGCGGCTGCTGCACCCTCGACGATGGCCTGGTCGGTGGCGTGCGCGTACGCCGCACCGTCGGGCGCCGGCGCCGCCTGCGCCGCGGTACCGAGCACGTCGTCGGAGGAATGGCCCGGAAGCGGGCGCACGGTGGTGACCCGCAGCCGGTTCTCGCTGAGCGTCCCGGTCTTGTCGAAGCAGACCACGTCGACCCGGCCGAGCGCCTCCACCGACCGCGGGATCCGCACCAGCGCACCGGATTTGCTCAGTCGCTGCGACGACGCATGCTGGGCCAGGGTCGCCATCAGCGGCATCCCCTCCGGGACCGCGGCGATCGCGACCGCGATCGCGTTGCCGAGTGCCACCCGCAGTCCGCCCTGACGCAGCAGACCGAGCGCGCCGACCGCCACACCTCCGGCGGCGCTGTACGGGAAGGTCCGGTACATCAGCTGGGACAGGTGGTGTTGCAGACCGACCTCGGGCAGCTCGCCGGAGGCCAGTTCGGAGGCCCGGCGGGCTTGGGTGTCCGCACCGACAGCGGTCACCATCGCCAGTGCCTTCCCGGCGATCACCGTGCTGCCCGCGTAGAGCATGGAGCTGCGCTCGGCGATTTCGGCGCCGGGGGTCGGTTCGAGCTGTTTGCCGACCGACAGCGATTCGCCGGTCAGCGACGACTCGTCGACCTCCAGGTCGGACACCTCGATCACGCGGGCGTCTGCGGGCACCACCTCGTTACTGCGCACCTCGATCAGGTCACCGGGCAGCAGTTGTTCAGCGACGATCTCGTGGTAGGTCGGGGTCCCGTCGGCTCCGGTCAGCACGAGGCGGGCCGGCGGGGCCTGCTGCGCCAGCAGGATGTTCAGTCGGCTCTCGGCCCGCAGCCGCTGGTAGGCCGCCAGCATGGCGTTGCCGGTGAGCACCGTGCCCACCATGACGGCGTCGATCGGCGAACCCAGCATGGCGGTCGCCGCCGAGCACAGCGCCAGGATCGGGGTCATCGGGTCCGACAATTCGGCGCGCACGGCATGGAAGTACGGCCAGAACACGCCCTGCGATGCCGACTCGACCGGAGCCCGGTCGGCCAGCGGGGTCAGCTGCTCCGGCGTCAGCAGTTCCTGCACCTGCTCGATCGACATGGCGTGCCATTCATAGGCCGGCGCCGGCTTCGGCGCGCGAGTACGCAGCGTCCGGCGCGCGAGCAGGTAGCCGGACAGCATCCCGGCGCCCGCGCCGATGGTCACCGGCCCGGGGCCGCGGCCCTGCCCCGCACCGACGCCGGGAATCGTCGCCCGGACACCCCGAACCAGCAGCAGCCCGGCGATGGTCGAGGCACCGATCGAGATCGCGACACCGCGCTCACTGGCTTCGCGGGCGGCCGGCAGCGCGCGCAGCACCTGCCATGCGTCGGCCAGGTCGGCCAGCAACAGGTCGGCGTAAAAGGGTGGTGGGGTGTCAGCCTCCGGCATGACCCCCAGAGCCAGGTCCGCCGACGCCAGTGCCTGCGCCGCGACGCTGGACAGCACCGCCACGGTGCGGCCGGCCTGCTGCAGATCGGTCACCGCTGCGGCCAGGGCCGCGTCGATGTCGTCAGCGGCACTGCCGCCTTCGACTCCACGGACGTCGTCGAAGCCGGGACGCAACTCGCCCAGGATGTCGACGTCCACCGTGACCAGTTCTGCTCCCGAAGCACGCGCCTCGAGCACCACCGCCGACGCCAGCGCGTGGTGCGCGGGCAGGATCAGCGCTTCGACGGGCTGGTTGCGGCTTGATCCGCGAGCAGCCATCTTGGGGACCCGGTGCCAGCCCGAATGCAGCCCGGGCCGGTCGAGCAGGCTCTGCGCTTGCTTCCAGGCCAGCGGCAACTCATGCTCACCGGCGCCGCGGATCTGCACCACCCGGCGCTGCTCGCCTGCCAGCACCCGCGGGTCGATGACCACGGTGTCGACCTTGTCGAGGCGGCGCAGGCTGTCCGGGCGCAGCGGCAGCACCCCGTGCTGCTCCGCCAGGCCCTGGCCCAGGGTCGCGGCGAACGACTCGCAGCTGGTGCGCACCGCTTTCGGGGAGGCCGCCAGGATCGCGTTCGAAGTCATGTCCAGGTTGCGGGTCAGCGCTCCCACCACGCCGGCACCGACCACCTGCGCCAGCGCCGTGCGTTTCAGGTGGCGTTCGGCTGCGCCGTCCGGCCGCGGGACCGGGCGCGGTGCGGCGTACACGCCCGGATGATCGGCGTAACGGGCCAGCTCCGGCTCGTAGCGGTTCCATGCCAGGGCCCCGGCGCGCAACTCGGCGGCTTTGAGTCCCTCCACCATCAGGTCCACCGCGAGGATCACCGGTGACATCGTGATGACGTGCGACCCGAGCGAGGCCAGCGAGAGCACGGTGTCGGTCTTGCTGCGCCCGATCCGGCTTTCCAGCAGGCTGCGAACCCGCGGCTGGTAGCGCGCCACCGACGCCGCGGCATCGAAGATCTTGGGCGCGGCCGGCCATCGCAGCGCGCTGCCCGCCGTCGCGATCGCCAGTCCTACGGCATTGGCGCCCACCATCGCGCCCTTGGCTGCCAGCAGCAGGCCGTCGCCCGGCAGTGCCGCACCGTCGGTGGCGCTCAATTCGGCACCACTCTCGACGGCTTCCACCGCGGCACACAGGTCGGCCAGCGCAGTATCGTCGTCGATTTCGACGACCACCCTCGACAGCGGGCGGTTCAGCCGCACCGAGGTGACGCCCGGCTGGGCCTGCAGGGCTTCGAGCACCGCGGCCCCGATATCAGCGTCGGCGTCCTGATCCAGCCCGCGGATTTCGATCCAGGCCCGTCCCGCACCGCGCCAGCTGCGCCGGCTGGTCAGATCCGAGCGCTCACCGGCCAGGATTTTGGCGCCTTCACGAAGGGGGATGGCAGCGATGTCCAGGCTGGCCGACGCCATCGCGCCGACGGTGTCCAGGCCGACGCGGCCGAACGAGAACACATCCATGGATTTCCTCCAGCGTCATTGGTGCGCTGGAGGTCTCTTCCGCCGGTAACCGGCCCACAGCACCGGTCGTCCGATGACGGGCGACGAGTTGACGACACTGCGACGAAGGAATACTCCCCTCCGTGGAGGAAGTATGCCACATCGTTCAGTTCGATTTCACCTGCCGGAAATACGACACCGTTCGGGCGACGCCGTCGGCCAGCTCGACTCGCGGGTGCCAGTCCAGCACCTCCCGCGCCCGGGAGATGTCCAGGCAGGACCGCTTCAGATCGCCCAGCCGGGGCGGGTGGAACTCCGGGTCATCGGGTGCGCCGACCGCGGCGGCCACCGCCGAATGCAGTTGCCGGTCCGAGGTTTCCACGCCGGTGCCGACGTTGAACCGCTGCCCGTCGCCTCCCTCGCCAGCCGCCCGCACGAAGGCGTCCACCACGTCGTCGACGAAAACGTAGTCGCGGGTGTTGGATCCGTCGCCGAACACCTTGGTCTGTGTGCCGTTCAACAGCGCCTGGGCGAAGATCGCCACCACTCCGGCCTCCCCGTGCGGATCCTGTCGGGGGCCGTAGACGTTGGCCGGCGCGATGGCCGAACACTGCAGGCCGTAGAGGTGCCGGAACGTGTTGAGGTAGATCTCGCCGGCCACCTTGCCCGCGGCGTACGGCGAAGCCGGGTCGGTGGGATCGTCCTCACTGGTCGGGTAGCGCGGCGGGGTGCCGTAGATCGACCCGCCCGAGGAGGTGTGCACGATCTTGCGCACTCCGGCCGCGCGCGCGGCGTCGGCGAGCCGGATCGTGCCGACGACGTTGACCGAGGCGTCGAATGCTGGGTCGGCGACCGAATGCCGGACGTCGATCTGGGCGGCCAGGTGGAAGATCACCTCCGGGCGGTAGCGTGCCAGCACATCGCCCAAGTCGGCGGTGACGATGTCGGCCTCGACGAAACTGAAGTCGGCGTCATCGGTGAGGTGCTCGAGATTGGTGGCCCGCCCGGTCGCGAAATTGTCCAGTCCGACCACCACGTGACCGTCCACCCGCAGGCGGTCGACCAGCGTTGATCCGATGAATCCAGCTGCTCCGGTGACCAGTGCTCGCACCGGCCCACCATACCGACAGGTAAGAAAGACCAATGCGCATGCGCCGCCGGCGACGATGCGGAGCGGAGCGACGAGGAGGAGTGGCGGCATATGCCGAGCCGGATGACCACCCGACCCTGGGTCTGCTGGATTGCGGTGGCCCTGGTCGCCGCCCAGCTGGCGGTCCGGGCGGTGGTGGCGTTCGGAGGCTATTTCTACTGGGACGACCTGATCCTGATCGGCCGGGCCGGCACCCACGATCTGCTGTCGTCGTCGTATCTGTTCGACGATCACGACGGTCACGTGATGCCGGGCGCGTTTCTTCTCGCCGGCGCACTGAGCCGGATGTGGCCGCTGCAGTGGGCCGCGCCGGCGGCCAGCCTGGTGGTGTTGCAGCTGCTGGCGTCGTTGGCGCTGCTGCGGGCGCTGTGGGTGATTCTGGGCTGGCGGCCGGCGCTGTTGGTGCCGTTGACCTTCGCGCTGTTCTGCCCGCTGGGCCTGCCGGCGTTCGCGTGGTGGGCGGCCGCGCTGAACTCGCTGCCGATGTGCGCGGCGCTGGCCTGGGTGTGCGCCGACGCGATCCTGTTGGCGCGCACCGGGAATCGTCGCTACGCGCTCACCGGCACGCTGGCATACGCGGGCGGTCTGCTGTTCTTCGAGAAGGCCGCGGTGATCCCGTTCGTCGCGTTCGCGGTGGTGGCGCTGCTGCGCTACGTGTCCGGGGAGCGGTTGGTGGGTGCGCTCGCGGAGGCGTGGCGGGGCGGGGCCCGGTTGTGGACCGCGACGCTGGTGGTGACCGGTGGGTGGATCGCGGTCTATCTGGCGGTGGTCAACCAGAAGCGGTGGAGTTTCGACCTGGACATGACCCGCGATCTGCTGCTGCGCTCGATCACCCACGGGATCGTTCCGAGTCTGGCCGGCGGCCCGTGGTCGTGGGCCCGCTGGGCCCCGGCCTCACCATGGGCCCTGCCCGGTCCGGCGGTGATGACGCTGGGCTGGCTGGTGCTGGCGGGCCTGCTGGCGGTGTCGTTGGCCCGCAAGCAGCGGCTGGTGCCGGTGTGGCTGGTCGCGGCAGGCTACGCGGCGGCCTGCCAGGTCCCGATCTATCTGATGCGGTCCTCGGCGTTCACCGCGCTGGAACTGGCTCAGACCCTGCGATACCTCGCTGATCTGGTCGTGGTGCTGGCGATTCTGGGCGCCGTCGGATTCGGCGCCCCGAACCGGGATTCGTCGCGGTGGCTGGACGCCTCGCCGTTGCGCACCGCGGTGGTGACCGGTCTGGCGGCGGCATTCACGATGAGCAGCCTGTATTCGACGGCGACGTTCCTGACCCGCTGGCGCGACGACCCGGCCCGGTCCTATCTGCAGAACGCCCAGCACGCCCTGGCCGCCGCCCACGCCGACTCCGACGCGCCGCTGCTCGACCAGGAGGTGGACCCGCTGGTGCTGCAACGGGTGGTCCACCCGGAGAACCTGGCCAGCCACCTGTTCGCCCTCGTTCGTGACCGGCCCGAGTTCGCTTCGGCGACAACGCAACTGCGGATGCTCACCAGTGCGGGAACGTTGACCGACGCCCAGGTGACCTGGGTGCGGTCCATCGTGGCCGGACCGGTGCCCCGCTGCGGGTATCTGGTGCAGCCGGATCTGCCGGTAACGCTCGCGCTGGACGGTCCGCTGCTGCCGGCCGACTGGACCGCCGAGATCAACTACCTGGCCAACGTCGACGGTTCGATGACGCTGTCGCTGTCCGACGGACCCGATGTCCGGGTCCGGGTGCTCCCGGGGCTCAATCGTGTCTACGTGCGGCTTCCCGGAGCCGGCTACAACGTCACCGCCCGTGCCGACACCGCGGCGCTGTCGGTGTGCATCGCAGCGGGGCCGCTCGGGTACGTCGCGCCGAAATGACTCCGCGCGGCGCGCCGCACGTCGACCCGGCGCCGGTACGTTCTACAGACGTGCCCATGGTGCCAGTCCCGACGCCGCGTGTACCGACGCCGCGTGTACCGATGCAGTACCTGCGCGGCTCGTCGGCCGCGGAGCCGCGCACCCTGATCGACGTCCTGCAGGCGACCGCGGCCCGCTACCCCGAAGCCGCCGCGATCGACGACGGCGAAGTGATGTTGACCTACGGCGAGCTGATCGCCGACATCGAGGAGAGCATCGCGTGGCTGGGCGCCCGCGGTCTCGGCCGCGGCGACCGCATCGGCATCCGGATGCCATCGGGCAGTTACGCGCTCTACGTGGCGATCCTGGCCACGTTGGCCGCCGGCGCCGCCTACGTGCCGGTCGACGCCGACGATCCCGCCGAGCGCGCCGAACTGGTGTTCAACGAGGCGCAGGTGGCGGCGGTGCTCACCGAACAAGGCTTGATCGCCGGCCCGGGGACGTCGCACGGTCGGCAGGCGTCGGCGCCATCGCCCAGCGATGACGCCTGGATCATCTTCACCTCGGGTTCCACCGGCACCCCCAAGGGGGTGGCGATCACGCACCGCAATGCGGCGGCCTTCGTCGACGCCGAAGCACAACTGTTCTTGCAAGACAACCCGATCGGTCCCGGCGATCGGGTCCTGGCCGGGCTGTCGGTCGCGTTCGACGCCTCGTGCGAGGAGATGTGGCTGGCGTGGCGATACGGCGCATGTCTGGTGCCCGCACCGCGGTCGCTGGTGCGCAGCGGCATGGACCTGGGTCCGTGGCTGGTGTCCCGTGACGTGACCGTGGTGTCGACCGTGCCGTCCCTGGCAGCGCTGTGGCCGGCCGAGGCGCTGGAAGAGGTGCGGCTGCTGATCTTCGGTGGTGAGGCGTGCCCGCCGGAACTGGCGGCCCGGCTGGCGATGGACGGCCGCGAGGTGTGGAACACCTACGGCCCCACCGAGGCCACCGTGGTGGCCTGCGCGGCGCGGCTGGGCGGGTCCGGGCCGATTCAGATCGGATTGCCGCTGTCGGGCTGGGATCTGGCCGTGATCGACGCCGACGGGCAACCCGTCGCCCTCGGCGAGGTCGGCGAGTTGGTGATCGGCGGTGTGGGGTTGGGCCGCTACCTCGACGCCGACCGGGACACCGAGAAGTACGCGCCGCTGGCCTCCTTGGAGTGGCCGCGCGCTTACCGCAGCGGCGACCTGGTCCAGCTGGAACCCGACGGGCTGATCTTCTGCGGCCGTGCCGACGATCAGGTCAAGGTCGGCGGTCGGCGCATCGAGCTGGGAGAGGTCGACACCGCGCTGTTGGCACTGCCCGGGGTCAGCGGGTGCGCGACCGCAGTGCGGGCCAGCCTGACCGGTACGCCGCTGATGGTCGGCTACCTGGTGAGCAGCGACCCGGAGTTCGATCTGGCCGCCGCGCGCGCGGAGCTCGACCGGCGGCTGCCTTCCGCACTGGTCCCCCGGCTGGTGCTGATCGACGAGCTGCCCACCCGGACCTCGGGCAAGGTGGACCGTGACGCTCTGCCGTGGCCGGTGGGTCCGGAGCCCGGGTCGGGCAGCCTGTCGGGCACCGGCGACCCGGACAGCACCCTGGGCTGGCTGGCCGGGCTGTGGCGCGACGTGTTGGGCACCGCGATCGACGACGAGCAGGCCGATTTCTTCACCCTCGGTGGCGGGTCGCTGCAGGCAGCCCAGCTGGTGGCCGCGTTGCGGCAGCGCTACCCGCAGACCACCGTCGCCCAGCTCTACGACCGGCCGCGGCTGGGCTCGCTGGCCGGATTCCTTGACGACATGGGCCGGACCGATCCCGCGGGCGCGGCCACACCGTGCACGGTGCGGCCCACCCCGGCGCTGACGCAGGCCGCCCAGGTGCTGTTGTCGGTGCCGCTGGCCACCCTGACCGGGTGGGCGTGGGTGACCTGGCTGGCGCTGGCCAACAACACGCTTGCCGCATGGCACCCACTGCCCTGGCTGGTGCACCTCGACTGGTGGTGGGTGATCGCCGCCTTCGTGCTGTTCGTCACCCCGCTGGGCCGGATGGGCATCGCGGTGCTCGGGGCCCGCGTACTGCTGGCCGGCCTGCGGCCGGGAACCTATCGGCGCGGGGGCCCCGAGCACCTGCGAGTATGGACCGCCGAACGCCTCGCGGCGGCCAGCGGTGCCGAGAATCTCGCCGGGGCACCATGGCTGGTGTATTACGCGCGGGCGCTGGGCAACAAGATCGGCGAGGGTGTCGATCTGCACTCCGCCCCGCCCGTGACCGGGATGCTCACGCTGGGGCACCGCTGCTCCATCGAACCGGAGGTCGACCTGAGCGGGTATTGGCTCGACGGCGAGAAGTTCCACGTCGGCCCCGTCACGGTCGGCAACGACGCCACCATCGGCACCCGAACCACGTTGCTGCCGGGCGCCTCGATCGGCAAGGACGCCGACGTCGCCCCCGGCTCCGGGGTGATCGGCGAGGTGCGCAAGGGGCAGTACTGGACCGGTTCGCCGGCGATGAAATCCGGTAAGGCGCGCCACCCTTGGCCAGATCACCGGCCGCCGCCCCGCCCGGTCTGGGTGGCGATCTACGGGCTGACGTCGATACTGCTGGGCGCCGTGCCGTTGCTGGCGCTGGGCGCCGGGCTGGCCGTGCTGGGTTGGGCGATCCATGACGCCGCCACCTTGGGTGCGGCGATAGGCCCGGCGGCGTGGTGGACGCCGGTGGCGGCGCTGACCGCGTTGGGCAGCTACGCCGCCTTGACCATCGCCGGGGTGCGGCTGCTGTCGATCGGGCTGACCGAGGGCTACCACCCGGTGCGCAGCCGGGTGGGCTGGCAGCTGTGGGCCACCGAACGCCTGATGGACGCCGCCCGCGACTACCTGTTTCCGGTGTATGCCAGCCTGATCACGCCGTGGTGGCTGCGGTTGTTGGGGGCGAAAGTCGGTGCGGGCACCGAGATCTCGACGGCCCTGCTGATCCCGAAGTTCACCGTTATCGCCGACGGCGCCTTTCTCGCCGACGACACCATGGTCGCCTCCTATGAGCTGGGTGGCGGCTGGATCCACGTCGCGCCGGCCACCATCGGCAAGCGCGCATTCCTGGGGAACTCCGGGATCACCCAGCCGGGCCGACGGGTACCCGACAGGGCGTTGGTGGCGGTGCTGTCGACGGCGCCGTACAAGGCCAAATCCGGCTCGTCGTGGCTGGGCAGCCCCCCGGTCCGATTGCGCCGCAAAGCAGCCGACCTCGACGCCGAGCGGACCTTCGAACCACCGCTGCGGCTGAAGCTGATGCGCGCCGCCATGGAAATCTTCCGGTTGGTGCCGGTAATGGTGACCTTCGCGATCGGGGTCGCCACGCTCGGCGTCTTGCAGTGGGGGGCAACACAGTTCGGTTACGGCTGGACGGCCCTGGGCAGCGGGGTGACGCTACTGGGGGCGGGAGCGGTGGCCGGCGGCATCGCGGTGGTGGCGAAATGGCTGATCGTCGGCCGGATCCGGGCGAGGCAGCACCCGCTGTGGTCGCCGTTCGTCTGGCGCAACGAGGTGTCCGACACCTTCGTCGAGACGGTGGCCGCCCCGTGGTTCGCCCGTGCGGCCACCGGGACCCCGGTGATGAACCTGTGGTTGCGGGCCTTGGGCGCCACCATCGGCCGCGGGGTGTGGTGCGAGACGTACTGGCTGCCCGAAGCCGACCTGGTGACGCTGGGCCCCGGAGCGACCGTCAACCGCGGATGCGTGGTGCAGACCCACCTGTTCCACGACCGGATCATGGCGATGGACACCGTCACGTTGGAGGCCGGCGCCACCCTGGGACCGCATTGCGTGGCGTTGCCGGCGGCGCGACTGGGCGCGGGTGCCACCGTCGGCCCGGCCTCGCTGGTGATGCGCGGCGACGAAGTGCCGCCGGCGACCCGCTGGCAGGGCAACCCCATCGCGCCGTGGCCGGTGTCCCGCAAAAAGCGCGGCTCTTCGGATGGCCCGCCCGAGGAGTCCGCAGCGTGAGCAAACCTGTCAAAGCGTCCGCCAAGGAGGCCGAGATCGACCAGCCCGTCCTGGACCCCTACCTGCCCGGCAGCGGCAATACCGGCTACCGGGTGTCCCGCTACGAGCTCGACTTGGAGTACAAGGTCAACAGCAATCGGCTGTCCGGCACCGCGACCATCACCGCGGTCACCGTCGCCGCATTGCGCGATTTCACCCTGGATCTCGCAGATGCGCTGTCGGTGGCCAAGGTATGGGTCAACGGCCGGCAGCCCGCCCGGTTCGCCACCTCAGCCGCGAAGCTTCGGATCACCTTGGCGACCCAGTTGCCGGCCGGGGCCGCACTGATGATCACGATCCGGTACTCGGGTTCCCCGGGGCCCAGCGAAACCCTGTGGGGTGAGGTGGGTTTCGAGGAACTGTCCGACGGCGTGCTGGTCTCCGGACAACCCAACGGCGCACCGTCGTGGTTCCCCTGTGACGATCAGCCCACGGCCAAGGCCAGCTACCTGATCCGAATCAGCACCGACAGCTCCTATCGCGCGGTCGCCAACGGCGAACTGGTGTCGCGGCGGGCCCGCTCGGCCCGCACCACCTGGACCTACGAGCAGCCCGAGCCGACACCGACCTATCTGGTCACCCTGCAGATCGGCCGGTATGTGACCCACCAACTGCCCGATTCGGCGGTCCCCATCCACGCGGTGCTGCCCGCCCGGCTGGCACGCGAGTTCGACCAGGATTTCGCCCGTCAGTCGCAGATGATGGAACTGTTCGTGCAGTTGTTCGGACCCTACCCGCTGAGCGCCGGCTACACGGTGCTGGTCACCGACGATGATCTGGAAATTCCCCTTGAGGCCCAGGGGATTTCGATCTTCGGCGCCAATCATTGCAACGGCACGGGGAAAGCGGAGCGGCTGATCGCCCACGAGCTGGCCCACCAATGGTTCGGCAACAGTGTCACGGTGCGACGCTGGCGCGATATCTGGCTGCATGAGGGATTTGCCTGCTACGCCGAGTGGCTGTGGTCGGAGCATTCCGGCGGACGCAGCGCCGACGAATGGGCGAGCCACTACCACCGCCGGCTGGCCGCGCTGCCGCAGGATCTGCTGCTGGCCGATCCGGGGCCGGCCGACATGTTCGACGACCGGGTGTACAAACGCGGCGCGCTCACCCTGCATCTGCTGCGTGGTCAATTGGGTGACGACGCCTTCTTCGCCCTGCTGCGCGAGTGGACGACGCGCTACCGCCACGACAACGCCGATACCGATGACTTCACCGGGTTGGCCGCCGGCTATGCCAGCGAGGCCTCGGGGCCGCTGCAGCCGTTGTGGCAGGCCTGGCTGTATTCCACCGAGCTCCCCGCGCTGTAGCGCGGTCTGTGACCCGGACACATATGCGTTTCGTATGAGTCCCGGATGTCAGCTTGCCCGGCCGGCGCGACCGAAAATACCTTTGGATATCGGCGATTGAGGAGTGCCGATGAATTTTGCAGCGTTGCCGCCAGAGGTCAACTCTGCGCTGATGTATTCCGGGGCGGGATCCGGCCCGATCCGGGCCGCCGCCACGGCCTGGAAAGCCATGGCCGCCGAACTGGAATCAGCAGCCAACTCCTACCGCACCGTCATCGCCGGACTCACCGACGAAGCCTGGCAAGGCCCCGCCGCCACCTCCATGGCCGCCGCCGCAGCCCCCTACGCCGCCTGGATGTCCACCACCGCAGCACAAGCCGGCCAAGCCGGCACCCAGGCCAGCGCCGCCGCCGCCGCCTACGAAACCGCCTTCGCCATGACCGTGCCCCCACCGGTCATCGCCACCAACCGCACCCAACTGGCCACCCTGATCGCCACCAACTTCCTCGGCCAAAACACCGCCGCCATCGCCGCCAACGAAGCCCTCTACGGGCAAATGTGGGCCCAAGACGCCACCGCCATGTACGGCTACGCCGGCAGCGCCGCAGCCGCCACCCAACTCCCCACCTTCACCGCACCCCACAACAACGCCAACGCAGCCACCCAAAGCGCCTCAGCCCTGCAAAATGCCGGCAATGCCGCCGGACTGGTCGGCTCCGCTGCGGAGTCCTCCGGGGCCTACCAGGGTGCCGGTGAGGAGGGCTTGCTGCTGGACGTCCTGGTCGCGCTCGTCGAGGTGGACAGTCTTGCGCCGTTCGAGGGCGGCGGCGCGGGCCTTGAATTCGGTGGCCTGGCGATCGAGGCAGCCAGCCTGGGGCCATTCGCCGGGCTGGGTATCACCGGTGACTTCGGCGCCGCGAGCGGTCTGGGCCTGATCGGCCAGACAGCGCCGGCCGGCGGCCTGCTGGGGCTTGGCCCGTCCGTCGGCGCTTCGCTGCCCGCGGCCGGTCTGAGCGGCGCCGGCCGGGTCGGTGCGACCTGGGCGAGCATGGGCAAGGCGGTGCCGCTGGGCTCACTGTCGGTGCCGCAGGCCTGGGCCGCCGCCACACCGACCGTGGTACGCGAGATCGCCTTGGTGTCGGCACAATCCGGCGCGGCCTCAGCGGCTGCGGCCGTCGGAGCCGTGGGAGTGCAAACCCCCTTCGGCGAGATGGCCCTGGCCGGCATGGCCGGACGCGCCATGGCCGGCACCGTCGGCCCGGGACGCCGGCCGCCGATGGCAACCCAGCCAAACCCCACGGCACGTCCCGATCCCCCGTCCGAAGCCCCGAACGAACCCGGAGCGCCGGAGGACACCGTGACGGGCGTCCAGATTCTCGCCGAACTGCGGGGTCTCGCGGAGCTGCGGGATTCCGGGGTTCTGACGGACGAGGAATTCAACAAACAACGAGAACGCGTTATCGAAGCCTTTGTCGACGAGTGAATTTCAAACGGGGAGGTCAGTAGATGTCTTTCGTGGTCACACAACCGGAGCTGCTGTCGGGGGCGGCCGGCGATCTGGCGGGAATCGGTTCGGCGGTGCAGGCGCAAAGCGCCGCGGTCGCCGCCCCGACCACCGCGATGGCGGCGCCCGCCTCCGATGCGGTCTCGACGTCGATTGCGGTGCTGTTCAACACCAACGGCGCGCTGTTTCAAAGCGTGGCCGCGCAGGCCGCGGCCGTCAATGCGATGTTCGTCGCCGCGCTGAATGGCGGCGGTGCGTCCTATGCGACCGCCGAGGCCGCCAACGCGTTCGCCGCGGGTTGAGCCGAACGAGGAGTAACCGATGAATTTTGCAGCGTTGCCGCCAGAGGTCAACTCTGCGCTGATGTATTCCGGGGCGGGATCCGGCCCGATCCGGGCCGCCGCCACGGCCTGGAAAGCCATGGCCGCCGAACTGGAATCAGCAGCCAACTCCTACCGCACCGTCATCGCCGGACTCACCGACGAAGCCTGGCAAGGCCCCGCCGCCACCTCCATGGCCGCCGCCGCAGCCCCCTACGCCGCCTGGATGTCCACCACCGCAGCACAAGCCGGCCAAGCCGGCACCCAGGCCAGCGCCGCCGCCGCCGCCTACGAAACCGCCTTCGCCATGACCGTGCCCCCACCGGTCATCGCCACCAACCGCACCCAACTGGCCACCCTGATCGCCACCAACTTCCTCGGCCAAAACACCGCCGCCATCGCCGCCAACGAAGCCCTCTACGGGCAAATGTGGGCCCAAGACGCCACCGCCATGTACGGCTACGCCGGCAGCGCCGCAGCCGCCACCCAACTCCCCACCTTCACCGCACCCCACAACAACGCCAACGCAGCCACCCCGAGCGCTGCACCGGCACAGGCCATGCAAACCGCCGGCAGCGCCGCCGCCGGCCACGCCCTGACCGCAGCCACCCAACTGGCCGCGCCCGCCGCAGAAACATCCAGCGGTGCCATATCGCCCGGCTTGGCCTTCGATCTGGCCGGCGCGGTGCTCGAGGTGGGCAGTGTCGGCCCGTTCGGCGGAATCGGCTTGGGTGGCGCATTCGGCGGGTTGGCGATCACCCTGGGCGAACTCGCCTTCCCGGAAGGCGCCGAAGGGCTCGGAGCGCTGGGTGGCCTGGGCCTGATCGGCCAAACCGCCCCGGCCGTCGGTGCTCTGGGATCCGCAGTCGGCCCGGCCGGCGCGACGTGGGCGAGCATGGGCAAGGCGGTGCCGCTGGGCTCGCTGTCGGTGCCGCAGGCCTGGGCCGCCGCCGCACCGACTGCGGTACGCGAGATCGCCTTGGTGTCGGCGCAATCCGGCGCGGCCTCAGCCGCCGCTGCCGCCGGAGCCGCCGAAGCCGAAACCCCCTTCGCCGAGATGGCACTGGCGAGCATGGCCGGACGCGCCATGGCCGGCACCGTCGGCCCGGGACGCCGCCCACCGATGACCACCCAGCCCAATGCCACCGCACCGCCCAAGCCGGCCGACGAACCCGAAGAATCGGACAAGCCGGCGAAGGCGAAGGCGATCGGCGTCGTCGCCGAATTGCGCGCGCTCGTGGAGTTACGGGACACGGGCGTTCTGACCCAGGAGAAGTTCACCCAGCGCAAGGAACGCCTCCTCGGCGAATGACCTCGGATTCGGGGTGGACAATGATGACCGATGGCGGGTAACACGGACCACCGGAGTCCGCGCAAACCGATCCTCGGGCAACTGCCGCGGATCAATCGGCCCGACGGATCACCGATCCGCGTGCTGCTGGTCGACGACGAGCCGGCGCTGACCAACCTGGTGACGATGGCCCTGCACTACGAGGGGTGGGTTGTCGACGTCGCCCACAACGGACGGGACGCCGTTGCCAAGTTCCACAGCGGCCAACCCGATCTGCTGGTTCTCGACATCATGTTGCCCGATGTCGACGGGCTGCAGATTCTGCAGCGGGTCCGCGAATCCGACGCCTATACCCCGACGCTGTTCCTCACCGCCCGCGACTCGGTCACCGACCGGGTCACCGGCCTGACCTCAGGCGCCGACGACTACATGACCAAGCCGTTCAGTCTGGAGGAGTTGGTCGCCCGGCTGCGCGGTCTGCTGCGCCGTACCGCCGGGCTGATGCCACCGGTGGACGAGGTGCTCACCGTCGGTGATCTGACACTCGACGGTGCCAGCCGGCAGGTCACTTTCGGCCGCACCCCGGTGTCGCTGAGCACGACCGAATTCGAGTTGCTGCGGTTTCTGATGCGCAACCCGGGACGGGCGCTGGCTCGCGCCGAAATCCTGGACCGGGTCTGGAACTACGACTTCGCCGGCCGCACCAGCATCGTCGACCTCTATATCTCCTACCTGCGCAAGAAGATCGACGCCGACCCGCCGATGATCCATACCGTGCGCGGAGTGGGCTACATGCTGAAGCCGCAGCCGTGACCGCGCCCCGGGACGCACCGTGGTGGCGTCCGCGGGCGCTGCGCCGCCAACTGGTGCTCGGGGTGTCAGCCGTGGTGACCGTGGTGTTCGTGGCGGTCGGCGTGGTGTCGGTCTTGAGCCTGCGCGACTACGTCACCGCGACGAGCGACGCCGACCTGTCGGAGTCGCTGAACGCCTTCAGCCACTCCTACGCCAAGTATCGCCGCACCCAGAACGTCACCGGCCCGGACGACGTGTCGACCATCGGGCCGGCCATGCTCGGTTTCAGCGATCAAACGCCGGGCAACGTGCTGGCGGTGCTGCACAACGGCAGGGTGACCGGGTCGGCGGTGTTCACCGTCGAGGATCCCTACCCGGCACCCGCCGATGTGGTCGCGGCCATCAATGCGCACCACTGGCACAACGGTCCCCCACAGTCCATGGACTTGGGCAGCCTGGGACCGTACCGGGTTGAGACCCGCGTCGTCGACAACGACAACCTGTTGTTCATCGGCGGGTCACTCAACCTGGCGAACCGCACGGTCGCCCGTCGGATGGCCTCCGCCGCAGCGCTTTACACATTTGCGCTGCTGATCACCGCGGGGCTGACGATCACCGTGGTCAGCTATGCGTTGCGCCCGCTGCGGCGGGTCGCGACCACCGCCGCGTCGGTGGCCGCGATGCCACTCACCGACGGCGACGAACGCATCACCATCCGAGTCGCCGACGCCGACGTCGACCCGGACAACGAGGTGGGTATCGTGGCCGGCGCCTTGAATCGCTTGTTGGACAACGTCGACAGCGCGCTGGCCTACCGCAGCGAAGCCGACCGCCGGATGCGCCAGTTCATCACCGACGCCAGCCACGAGCTGCGTACACCGCTGGCGGCGATCCAGGGTTACGCCGAACTGACCCGACAGGACTCCTCGACCCTGCCGCCGACCACCGAATATGCGCTGGCCCGTATCGAATCCGAGGCGCAGCGGATGGCATCGCTGGTCGAGGAACTGCTGTTGCTGTCGCGGCTCGGCGAAGGCGAGGATCTGAACGTCGAAGACGTCGACTTGGCTGACCTGGCGCAGGACGCGGTCAACGACGCGGCGGCTGCCGCACCGAGCCACCACTGGATCAAAGACCTGCCCGAGTCCCCGTTGTGGGTTCGCGGCGACCGCGCCCGGCTGCACCAGGTCGTCACCAATCTGTTGAAGAACGCCTGGGTGCACACCCCGCCCGGCGTGACGGTCACCACCGCCATCACCGAGGATCGCTCCGGAGTGGGCGGGCCCACCGCGGAGTTGACGGTGGCCAACGATGGGCCCGGGATCGACGCCGACATGGTGCCGCACCTGTTCGAGCGGTTCGTCCGTGCGGACAAGGCTCGCACCGGCAAGCTGGGCAGCACCGGGCTGGGGTTGGCGATCGTCGCCTCGATCGTCGGCGCGCACCGCGGCTCGGTCGGCGCGGAATCCACCGATGGCGGCACGGTGTTCCGGGTTCGGCTGCCGGTGGCGAAGGGTCCCGGCGAGCGTGCACAGAATGCCGGCTGAAACGGTGTGCGGCGTAAAGACACGCACGCTCTCGGTCTCGTCATAGGTCAGCGCGACAACCCAGCACCCCGCAATCCCTTGGCGTCAATCCCGAAACCTTAATCGAGAACAACGATCTGGCCCGTGTCCCCGTTTACTTCAACCAGTTGCCCGTCTTGAAGTACCCGCGAGGCGATTTCGGTCCCGACGACGGCTGGGATACCGAACTCTCTCGCGACGATCGCAGCGTGTGACATCATCCCCCCAACGTCGGTGACTATGGCCGCGGCGGTGGCAAAAAACGGTGTCCAGCCGGTGTCGGTCACTTTGGCCACCAACACTTCGCCCGGTTCCAGCTCGTCATCTGGCGACCGCAGCACTCGGACCCGCCCGCGCACCACACCCGAGACTGCGGGCACGCCAGAGATGACAGATCCGACGACATCGCACCGTGATACCACGGTCAGGTCCATCGGTTGGCTGAACCGAAGTGGCAGGTCGAACTTGGCGAGCCGCTCGTGTTCTTCTCGACGCCGAGAAGCAATCGCCGCGAGTTCGGTGCCGCAACCAAATAGCTCGTCGTATCGGAGGTAGAAGACATCGAATCCTGACAGGAGAAAACCGCGCTCCGTCAGCCTGCCACCCCATTCCCGCAGAGCCAATCTCAACTGATGCGTCAAGCGCATCACTGCGTCACGACAGCGTTCACGCTGTCCCATCGTCAGCCAGCTGAGTTTGGTCAATCGCCGGCCGAGGAAATCGAGCCTCGGGATCTCGGCCGTCACAGGTCCGGCATCACTGGCACCGGCAATGGCCCGCAGCAGCAGACCGGGCTCATCGGCGTATACGCCGTTGGCCAATTCGGTCTCGCCAGGACCTCGGTGTCCGGCAACGTCGAGCAACCGCTGCATCAGCTCGGCAAACGGCGGGTCCCGGCGCTGCAATTCATGCCAGCTGTCGGACCGAACGCTCGAAAGCACCGCAGCGACTTCCGGCCGCTGTTTGGACAAAGCCGACAGCTCTCGGACACCACGCAGCAGGCGTGAACTCGCCAAACCCGGTGACTGCTGCGTGCGCTGCGCGATGGCGCCGGGGCCATACCGGCGTTCCAGCACCGAGGTTGGCGCACTAACCAGGAAAGTGCACAACAAGCCGACCTTCCACCCGTCAATGCAATCACTCCACAATGTGTCGATGCGTGCGCGTAGCCGTTCGTCGGTCAGATCGCCGAGGGATGTCTGTACAGAACACATTTCATCTGCGCGCTTCTCGACATCGCGAACGGCCCTCGGGAGACCCAACAGGCGAGGCCCGGCGACAGCCGCAAACTTCACGTATCCAGGTACATCGCGGAGGTTGGATTTCGGGCGAACATAATCGGCCGGATACGGCCTACCGTTGATCTGGTGCTCGAAATCCTCCGCGGTCTGTCCGGGAATCGCCGAGGCCATCTCCCGCAGCACAGTGACGTTTTGATAGAACCGGTGACCGAAGACGCCCAGTTGTCTACGCCGCACGTTGTCGCGCAATTGCTCGTTCAACGGCAGTAGCAACGCGACTTGGTCAGCGCCGGTGAACAGTGCGTCGCCGATCAGTTGAATCGACAACGGGGTCATCGGTCCCGGGAAGGCCTCGGCGAGGTTGGCGCAGGTCCACTCCGGATATCCCGGATCGGCTTGCCGCGTGTCCAGTTCTCCGGACGGTTCACCTGATATCACGTCGAGCGAGTGGCCTTCGGTGTCACCTTGTGCGGGTGGGTAAGGACGCGCTCGGTCCAATTTGGTCGGTCTGCGGATCTCCTTCATGCCGAGCACGAAGTGGCTGGTGGCATGCCGTCCCTGGTCCGCGATGGCCTCGGCAGACGAGTACCCGAGTTCGAATCGGAAATCCTCCTTCAACCGAGTGGTGTCGGCAATTGGCCAGTGCAGGAACATGTCGAACAATTCCGGGGCCGACCGGGCTACCGGCGCCAGCTTGCTGAGTAGGCGTAGAGCCGGGACCAAACTCCGGGGCGGCGTGGGAAGCCTGGGCCGGCGCGCCAGCTGTGCGACCTGACTCCAGGTGAGCACATCGTCAGCCGCCAGGTTGACTGCACCGACGGCGGCGCTGTCACATGCATGGGCAAAGAAACGGCCTACATCGTCGTGGTGGATCATCTGAATATTCGCACCACCGAGAGTGGGAATCATCAGCTGCCGATACACATTCGCCGGAGCATTGCGTGCGTCACGCCCGACGACCACCGTAGGTCGCACACGGACCGCCTCGACTCCAGAATCGACGACGCACTGCTCGGCTTGCGCCTTGTGCCATTCGTACACCAAACCGTGGGCCGGATCGAGATCTTCATCCTCGTGCCACGGCTGCGGGTGATCTGCATGGGCACCATAGGCGGTGACCGACGAAGAAAACACCAAGCGTTGACAGCCGGTATCACTCATGGCTCGCAGCACATTTCGGGTTCCGCCCATGTTTATCGGATCGGCCTGTTCATGGGTGATCGAGCCACTGAGTGCCCATGCCAGGTGCACCACAGTGTCGCAACCGCCCATACCGCGCCGGACCGACTCCGCTTCGGCGATGTCACCCGCCACGAACCGGGCACCCCTGGGCAGAGTGTCCGGTTCGTGGCGGGCAAAGACGACGACATCGTGGCCTGCGCGTAGTAGCCACTTGGTGGTCGCGGCACCGAGAGCGCCGGTGCCCCCGGTGACCAACACACGACCGTTCGATGTCACGAAATCTCCTATAGCTCAGTTGTTTGCGGCGTCGTCAAAAGATGGGATCTTGCTCTCCCGGATCCGATCACCGAATGTCTCCAACCAACTGAAGCCCAACCGCACTTTGCGGTCGTCACCGACGCGGCGGGTGTGCCCGGCCTGCGCTCGGTAGCCGCCCCACCGGGCTGCGGTGAACTCAGAGAGCTTGCCGCCTTCTTCCAATTCGAAGGTCCATTCTTCACCGCTGGACGCCTTCCATCGAGTGCGCTGCGCCCAATCGCCGTCACCGAGGTCGATACCGCCGGTGACGCCGCTGTCCATCACCACGGCACCGTTCTGGTCCCCCACACCGGCGAAGTTGAAGCCCTCGCGGCCCAAACACAGGTGTCCCCATTCGATGGTGCCGTCGTCGTACTCGTTGGCGTACGCCTCCCAGCCCAACTGCAGATCCTTGAACACCCGGAATTCTTTCCAGTCGTAGCCGGCCGGCCAGTAGGAGTGGTCCCAGAACACGAACCCCTCGACATCGTCCCCCAGCACTTTGCCATTGACCTTGTACAACTCGCTGATGTAGAGGATCGGTTCGCGCTCGTCTGGCGCATAGATCTGGACACCAGGACCGACGAGCGTTCCGTCGAGCGACAACAGATCGCCTTCGCTCCACTCAAACTTGCCGGGTGTGGCCTCAAAACGGAAGGCGCCGCCCGAGTCTCCCACCTTCTCCATCATCGCCCCGTGGAGCAGGACCCGATCATCGGAATACTCTCGTTTTACCTCGCCCCGAACGGTTTTCGCAGAATCAGGTTCGATGGCCACAGAGCCGCCGCGGGCGTTCATCAGCCAAAGCCCAGCGGTCATGGGCCCAATGAACTTGCGCTCGAAGACGTGCAGCGTTCCGTCAGCTTCGCGCCATCCCCCATAAAAGTAGACGACCTGCTCGGTAAGGCCGAACGGGGTGTTGTACGGGTGATGCACGCTCACGTCGGGTGTGTAGGCCGCCGTCAAGGCGCGGTGCTGAAACGATCCAATGTCTGATGCCATATCCCTTGTTCTTCCTAGCTCTTGGCTGATGAAGGCCCGAATCAACGCGGCCCTGGCCGCGGTCACCTCGGCCGTGTGTGTTGGCGTTGGTTACCACTTGGGATGCCCCTCCGTGGCGCGCCATAGGCAGCTTATTACCGACACTTTGTGTTGGCAATAGCCGCTCCGGCTAGTATTCCGCACAGCGCACTTCACGACCGCATACGTAGAGGGATACCGATGCCCAAGAGGGCCGACGCCGCCGATCCGTCGGGCTCCCCCGAATCCGACAAGACGCCGGGCGAATCGCGACGACGGCGACGCCCCGGTGGTGGACGTCGGCGCGACCCTGATATCGACCTTCGGGTTCTCGTGGCGGCCCGCCAGACCTACGCCGAATTCGGCTGGTCGGGTTTCCATTTCGATCGGGTTGCCAAAGCTGCGCAGGTGAGTCGCGATGTCATTTACCGGCGACACTCGGACCGCGAAGCGCTTCTGCTCGATGCACTCGCAGATGCAGTTCTGCCCGTCGTCGACGGACGTGGCCCCATCCGTGAGCAACTGATGCGGTACGCGCGTGACATCTACCGCTACTTCACCTCGGTCGAAGGCATCGCCAGTTTGCGCATCCACCTGGAAGGTCAGCAGTTTCCACAGCTGTACCACGCCTACCGGGAACGCGTCGTCGACCCGAATTTTGTCGTCAACGTGGCCGCGCTCGATGCCGCAGCACACCACCGGGGGCTGCGCGAAACCGTCGACCCCGTGGCGGTTTTGGAAGCCATCGGCGGAGGCGTCCTGATACACGCGCTCTTCAGCCAACATGCCGGCGCCGCACCCGAGGCCAGCGCGCCGAGTGACGATCAGCTCGAGGCGACGCTGACAAACTTCGTGAACCTCGCACTCGACACCCCACGGACATAGTGGGGTTAGAGCCACCCAAAGCCATTCGCGTCATACGCCGCCATTATATCGGTAACCAGGTTAGCATTTTGATCGCACGAGCCACCACGCCGGCGGGTCGGCGTATGTACGCAACAGCCCGGAGGCAACCGAAGTATGACAACGTTCGCAGGCAAGACCATGTTCATCTCGGGCGCCAGTCGAGGCATCGGTCTGGCCATCGCCAAGCGAGTGGCAGCTGAGGGCGCCAATGTCGCCCTGCTGGCGAAGACCGCCGATCCGCATCCCAAGCTTCCGGGCACCGTGTTCACCGCCGCCAAGGAGATCGAGGATGTCGGTGGTCACGCTCTCCCGATCGTGGGTGATGTGCGTGATGGCGATTCGGTCTCCGCTGCTGTGGCCCAGGCGGTCGCACAATTCGGTGGCATCGACCTCTGCGTGAACAATGCCTCGGCGATCAATCTCGGCTCCATCGTAGAGGTTCCGCTCAAACGGTTCGACCTGATGAACGGCATCCAGGTTCGGGGCACCTACGCCGTATCCCAGGCCTGCATCCCGCACATGAAAGGCCGGGACAACCCGCACATCCTGACCCTCTCTCCCCCGCTACGCCTGGATGCCGAGTCACTCAGGCAGACGCCATACATGATTGCGAAGTTCGGAATGACATTGTGTGCGTTGGGCATCGCCGAAGAGCTCCGCGAAGCCGGCATCGCCTCCAACACCTTGTGGCCGCGTACGACGGTGGCGACCGCGGCGGTGCAGAACCTGCTCGGCGGCGATGAGGTGATGGCCCGCTCCCGTAAGCCGGAGGTCTACTCCGATGCCGCCTATGCGGTATTCACCAAGCCGTCTCGGGCATATACCGGGCAGAGCCTGCTGTGCGAGGACGTCTTGGTGGACTCGGGAGTCACCGACCTGTCTGTCTACGACTGCATAGCCGGCGCCGAACTGAGCATCGACCTGTGGGTTGACACCCCGAATCCTCCTGGATACCAGGCATCGTCGGCGACCGCGGCCGGGGCGTTCTGATGGGCGTGAGGGTCGCGGTGGTCACCGGCGCAGCCAGCGGTATCGGTCGCGTTGCAGCAACCCGGCTGGTCGCCGATGGCTGGGCCGTGGCAGCGGTCGACCTGCCTGGCGCCGCACTGGAGCAGGCTGCCAATGAGCTCGGCGCCACCGCTTTCCCTTGTGATGTCTCCGATGCGGAGCAGGTATCGACGACCGCCGATGCGGTGCGGGCTCGACTCGGTGCGATCGATCGATTGGTCAATGCCGCCGGAATTGCGACCGCCGGTCGCATCGATGAACTTGCACCCGAACAGTTCGCCCGCACCATGGCTATCAACTATCTGGGCACTGTGCACTGGGTACAGGCAGTACTGCCGGACATGCAACGGCGACGCCGCGGTGAAATCGGGCTGATAGCGTCCATGGCGGGCTGGATGCCGTCACCGCAGATGGGTGCCTACACCGCCACGAAATTCGCCGTAGTCGGCCTCGCCGAGACCTTGGCCATGGAACAACGGCATTCCGGCGTGACCATCCGCTGCGTCTGTCCAATGGCGGTGAAGACGCCGATGCTCAAGGACATTCTGGGGCAGGGCCGTCATGAACGGCTGCAGCGACTGGTGCCCTTCATCACACCGGAGAAGGTCGTCGACGCACTGGACAAGTCACTGGCCAAGCGCGGCGGGAAGGTAATGGTGTTGCCCGATCTGTCCAGCGCGCTGGCGTGGCGGGCGCGCCGGTGGACCCCAGGCCTGTTGACCGCCGCGTTCAATGCCGCTGCAACTCGGTAATCAGGAATTCCACGTTATCCCTGGCATTCTCGGCAAGGGCCGGATCGATCCGTCCGCTGTAATCGACGATGGACCCGTAGGTCAGACCGGCGTCGGCGTAATCAGCCAGCCGCTGGCATACCTGCTCGCGGGTTCCGGCGAAGAACGCCAAGTCGCCGACGGCCTGCGGCGGGACCTGATCGATCGCGGCGTTCAGGTCGTCGGCGGTCGCCCGGCCCGGCGCGGCATCACGGGCATAGCCCCAGTTATCGCCCAGCGGATGCCGGTAGCCCCGGTCCTTCCAATAGACTCCGCGATCGGCGCCGAGTAGCAGGGTGTAGAAGCGTGCAACCCGACTGTCCAACAACGCATCCAAGGTCGACTTATCATCGGCGATCAGGCACAGTGCTACGCCTGCAACATCCATTCTCGAGGCGTCCCGGCCGGCATCCTTTATAGCCGAGCGCAATCGATCGACGTCGGCGCGAAAGCCCTCCAGCCCACCCCGATGGCGGCGCAGGCTCGTCAGCAGTCCATCGGCGCAGCGGCCCAGCACCTCCCACGGTGGACCGGGTGTGGACCAGATCGCCGGTGGCCGGTTCCCGTGGGGACGGATCGGCAGCCGGCCGCCGTCGATTCGCCAGTGTTCACCGTCCACATACACCGGTGCACCGTTGGAATCCAGGAGTGCCCGTAGGCATCGCAAACTGTCGGTCTGCTTGGCCAGCGCTGCTTTTCGACTGTAGCCGTACCCGGCGAGCTGTTTGACCTCGCCGGCACCGACGGCGAGCTTCACACGGCCTTCGGTGGCATGGTCGAGGGTCAACAGCGTCTGGGCCAGCACCGCCGGCCCCCTTCGTACGGTGTCGTAGGCACTGATCACCAGATCGATGTCACTGGTCAGCTGGCCCGCCGCCGCGATCACCGGCGCCGGGTCCGGGAACCCCATGCCGATCCGGTCACTGCCCAGCGGGCGTCCCGTCACCGCTTCGAGCACCTCGGGCTCGTAGTAACCCTGCATCTGGCTGGTGAAGAAACTCGCCTGATGGCCGCGCTGCTCTGCCTCGGCGGTGGCCGCGACACACGTCTTGAAGCTGTCGAATCGTAGGTTCGGCGTGCCGCATTTCACGTCCGCGGTGCTCCTGTCGTCGGCATCCGCACCACCAGACCCTCGGCTTCGGCGCACAGTCGCTGCAACGTGGTCGTCATGGTGGAACGCAACCGTCGTGGGCGAAGGGCAATTCGATCGAGGATCAAGACGAACACCGGTGAGTTGATGGTGCGGTAACTCTCGTACACGGTCGTGCCTCGCACCGCCGGTTGCATCGCAAACGTCCAGCGGGTGGTGGCTCCGCTGAAATGTCGGGCATCGAAGGTCAGGAGCCGACCGGGCTCGGCGACCAGAATGGTGCAGGTCGTCGACCACCGCAGCCTGCCCCACCTGTTCATCCCACGGAACTTGCGGCCCTGCAATGGTTCCGAATCAGGCATGAGCCACGTTCCGCCGGTGCATTCCGAACTCCACCGACCCATCTGCGTCACGTCACTGAGCAACGCCCAGATCGCGTCGGCCGACGCCGACGTTTGAATCGAGACCTGTCCGGCAAGAGATCTCATCGCGGGCGGAGATCAGCTCGTTGAGTCTGCCGACAGCAGCGCCTCCACCGAGCCGACGCCCTCCTCTCGGAAGCGCTCCATGAATGTCTCCCCCCAGGAGAAGGCGACTTTGACGTCCCGATCCTCACCGTCACGCAGAATGTGGCCGGCCTGCGCGCGGTAGCCACCCCAGCGCGCCGCGGAGAACTGCGACATCTGCCCTCCGGGCTCCAACGCGAATATCCAGGTCCGGCCGTCGTGTGCCTGGTAGCCGATGCGCTGGGCCCAGTCTTCGGGATCGGGGTCGATACCGCCGGCGGTGTCGACATCCATGACCACCGAACCGTGCTCGTCGGCGACGGCCACGAAATTGAAGCCCTGACGTCCGATGGCCACCTGGCCCCATTCGACATGCCCGTCGGCGAATTCAGTCGCGAATGCCGACCACGACAGCTGGATGCCATTGAAGATCTGGTATTCCTTCCAGTCCCGGCCGTGTGGCCAGTAGCCGTGGTCTAAGAACACGAACCCCTCGACAGCCTCACCCAGTACCGATCCGGTGACCTTGTACAACTCGCTGGTGTAGAAGAACGGCTCCTCGTGGTCAATCGACCCGATCTGGATGCCCGGTCCTACCAGGGCACCGTCGAGCTCGAGCACGGTGCCCTCACGCCAGTGCATGGCACCCGGGGTCAGCCTGTACTCGAGGCCCTCCTCGGGAGCGCCACCTGCCTTGCCGAGCAGCGAGCCATGCAAATGGTGCTCGGCGTCGGAGTATTCGCGCTTGACCTCGCCACGCACGGTCTGCAGTGACTCCGGCGCCAACGTGACCTTTCCCGATCTGTTGGTCATCATCCACAAGCCCGCAGTCATCGGACCGCAGAACTTGCGCTCAACGATGTGCAGGGCACCGGACTCGTCACGCCAGCCGCCGTACAAGTACATCGACTCTTCGGTGAGGCCGAGCGGCCGTGCCGTGGGCAGGTGCATGGCGAGGTTCGGCTGGTAACAGCTGACCGAGGTGGCAAAGTTGAGGTCACCGACCGCGGGGGCGGATGTCATAGATTGCTCCTATCGATGTGAATAATCAATCACCAGGCGGGATCTGCCAGCCGATGTACTTGACGGTGGTGTATTCGAGGACGCCTTCGTGTCCGACTTCGCGGCCGACGCCGGATTGCTTGTACCCACCGAACGGCGCCTCATTGGTCGACGCGGTGGCATTGACGCGCACTTGGCCCGCCCGAATGCGCTCAGCCAGCTGCAGACCGAGCGTAGTGTCGGCCGTCCAGACCGCACCGACCAGACCGTAGGGGTTGTCGTTGACGATACGAACGCCTTCGTCGGGATCACCGCTGTACCGGATGACCACGACGACCGGCCCGAAGACCTCTTCTCGGGCGATCGCCATATCGTTGGTCACGTTGGTCAGAACTGTCGGCTCCAGATAGAACCCGCTGTCCGGGACGTCTGCGGGGCGTCCGCCGCCGAAGGCGATGCGGGCACCATCGGCGAGAGCCTGACGCACGGTGGCTTCGATGCGGTCCCTGGCCGCCGCGGAGATGACCGGTCCCATCAGAACCTCGGGATCATCGGCCGGTCCTACCCGCACCCGACGCAGCGCCTCGACCAGGCCTGCAACCACGCCGTCGTGCAGCGTGTCGGGCACCACGATCCGCGTCAACAGACCGCAGCCCTGTCCCGCGAGCGTGACGAAGCGCAGTACCGCTGCCACCAATGACGGAATGTCCGCATCGGGCAGGGCAAGCAGCGCGGACTTGCCGCCCAGCTCCAGCAGGGTGTGCTTGAGTGTCGCGCCGGCCGACTGCGCGATCGCTCGGCCCACGGCGGACGACCCGGTGAACGCCACCATGTCGACCCGCGGATCGGCGACCATGGCCCGGCCTACCTCGGCACCGCCGGTGATCACGTTGAGCACCCCGGCGGGCACACCGGCTTCGGCGGCCAACTCACCGAGGAGCAGTGCACAGCTCGGCGCTTCGGGAGCAGGCTTGAGCACCATGGTGTTTCCGGTCGCCAGTGCCGGGCCCACCTTCCACAGGTTCAGCAGATGGGGTGCGTTCCACGGGGTGATCGCGGCCACCACACCCCAGGGCTCACGCCGGACACGCTGACCCGTCACGGGCGGTCCGGCCAACTGTGGGAGGGAACGACCGAGTTCAGAGCCTGCTCGCGCCACCATGTCTCGGTAGTGATCCATCGGTCTGACGACTTGCCCGGGACCGGCAATCTTGCGGCAGGTGCCGACCTCGGTCTCCACGAAGTGCGTGAAGTCGGCGGTATGGGCATCGACCAGATCGGCGAGACGGAGCAGAACCAGGGCACGCTCCTCGGCGGCCAACTGCGGCCAGCGTCCATCGTCGAATGCCCGGCGTGCCGCAGCGAGCGCGCAATCCAATTCGGTAGGGCCACCGTGCGGCACGGTACGTACTACTGCTCCGGTTGACGGATCGATGACCTCCGAGCGTGCCCCAGTCGAGTCGATCAGCGCACCGTCGATCAGCAACTGCCTCCCGAGGGTGTCTGTCGAGGTCATCGAGGCGAACCAGTGGGAAAAACGACCGGCATGGACTTGACACCACGCATCATCAACGGCCCGTGCGGCTGGTAAACGTAACTGTCCGCCAGTGCGAGGTCGGGGAGACGCTCCAGTAGCGCTTCCAGTGCAATGCTCGCTTCCAGCCGCGCCAGCGAGGAGCCGATGCAGAAATGCTCGCCGAAACCGAAGGTCTGATGGGTCCGGTTGTGTGCTGCTGGACGGTCCATGTCCCATTCAAAGGGTCGCTCCAGTCCCTCGACGTCACGGTTCGCGTGTCCAACGGCGTTGCACACCAACGTTCCCGACGGAATGGTTGTGCCGGCGAGTTCGGTGTCCGCGGCGGCTTTGCGCGGCACCCAGTACAACGGCGGGTCGAAACGCAGTGTTTCCTCGACCACGTTCGGTATCAGCGTCGGCTCGGCGATCAGGCGTTGCCAACGCGACGGCTCCGACAGCAGTTGATGCAGCATTGATCCGATCAGGTTTGCGGTCGTGTCGGTTCCCGCGAGAATCAACATGCGCACCAAGGCAACCAGCTCATCGGTGGTGAGGTGGTCGTCTCCGTCGTGTACTTGGATGAGTTGACTGAGCAGGTCCTCACCCGGAGCCGTACGACGTCGGTCGATGATGTCAAGCACGTAGGCCCGCAAGTCCGGATCCGACTCCGCATAACCGCTGGAACCCGGGCCGGCGGCGGTGATCGCGTCATCAGCCCACTGCACGAACGTCGAGCGGTCCCCCTCCGGGATACCGACCAGTTCGGCGATCACCATGGCCGGCAACAGGAAGGCGAATTCCGCACACAAGTTTGCCGTTCCACGTGTGACGAACCCGTCGATGAGTTCGTGCGCCATGGCGTAGGTCGGCGCTTCGAGCTTCTTCACCGCCCGTGGCGTGAACGCCTTGACCACCAGCTTGCGCATCCGGCTGTGCTCGGGACCGTCGAGGTGCACAAGGCTGGGCTGGGTCCCGGGTGCCGGCGGGCGCAGCTCGTTGAGAAAGGACTGCGCGTCCCTGAACACCGCCGCCACGTGCTGCGCGCCGGTGATCACCAGCGCGCCGCCGGGAGCCGTCAGCACCGGACAGCGCGCCGCAGCCTCGCTCAACGGCGTATACGGGTCCAATACCGGGGTGAACGGGTCGAATTGGGTCGTCGTGGTGACATTCTGCTCGGACATTGCTACCTCGCCTCTCGGACTGTGATCACGGTGGAATCGTCAATGGTGATAGCTGATTCCGGACATGCCTCGGCACCTGTGATGGCCTGTGCCACCAAGTCCCCGGTGATCTCGGCTACCGGCACCACGCAGTAACCCTGATCGTCCGACTGGTAGACATCGGGGCCCCAGGTGTAGCACTGTCCGTGGCCCATGCAGCGCTCGGAATCCACCGTCACCTTCATGACGACACCGCTTCGGGCGCACCCACTCGCGCACGCAGGTCGGCCTGGGTGGCCGGCCTGAGTCCCCGTTTGGTGATCAGGTCGATCGCGCGGTCTACCATCTCGGCATTGGTGGCGTCGGGGTAGGCCCACGGGCAGTCGCCGACACCGACGCGGATGCCCAGGCCTCGGTCGAGCGCGCGTTCCCACAGTTGTTGGCACCGCTGCGCCGAACTCATCGCGTAGGGCACCACTACGGTCTCGTGGTCGATGCCTTCGGGGATGCGCGAGATCAGAAAGTCGATCACGTCGGGATCGGGATCGTTGTTGGAAACCCATCGGTCGGAGAAGAACAGCTTGATGTTCAACGGCTGTCGCAGGATTCCGATCCGGGCCGCCAAGGTCACCCATCTCATGTCCGCAGCATTGAACACCGCGATATTCGGTACCAACCCGAGTTCGGCGAATCGATCCAGTTCCGGTGGATACGGGGGGTTCGAGTTGTTCGGGTCATCGGGACCGAAACTGACGACACCGAATCGGCTTTCGTCCTCCAGCCAGAGCACCCGTTTGATGTGCTGCACCGGGTCAAACGGAGTCAGCAGCAGCTTGGTCCCGGCCGGCGGACGCTCGGCCAGAGACCAGATGTGCTCGAGACTACCGTGATAGCTGGGGTATGCGAGGGGGTCGACCTCTCGCGCCGCGGCGGCGAGCACCGTGCGCGAGATCTCGTCATCGACCCAGGCTTGGGTCCCGTCGTCATTGCGGGCGTGGAAATGCACCGCGGTGGCACCGTGCTGGATGCAGTCGACGATGTTGCGCGCGGTTTCTTCGGCGCCGTAGGGCACGTTGGGGTTGTCGTCTTTGCTGACCACCTCGTTGACGCCGACCTCAAGGTAGACCTTGCCGTCATCGCGAAAACTCATGGCGCTCCTTCATTCTGCCGCTCGATATGGTGGATCTCGTTGTATGTGCGCAGTTTCCAGTTCCCGTCGGGTGCGATGGCAATGCGAGTAATCGATCCGTAGTCCGGCTCCGTGAGAGGCAGAGTCTCCCTGCCCAGTGCCCTTTCCAGGCATGCGCCGATCACCCCGCCGTGACAGAAGATCGCGGCGACTCCGGGTGGGCTCGCGGCCGCCACTCGTGCCACTGCCGCCGCTGCTGAGCGCCGGAATTCGACGAGTACTGTCTGCATGGCCGGATCAGCCAGGGTCCGCCGCCACTCGTCCAAGCGTGGATCGGCCTCAATGACCAACTCTTCGATGGGGACGTAGAAGTCCTCGCCGTTACTGAATTCCGCCAGGTCGTCGTGGATGTCGGTGACCAGCCCGAATTTCTCCGCCGTCGGTGCTGCGGTTTCACGAGCGCGCAGCAGAGCGCTGCTGGCGACGGCGCTGACCGGCAACAGCACCATCGCCGCCGCGACGGCGCGGGCCTGGCTTGCACCGACTTCGGTCAGTCCGGGATCCGGCTTCGCGACGCCCTCAACCCGCTTGGGTAGACCGTGCCGGATCAGTGCCACTTCCCTCATCGGCGCACCAGCAGCGCAGCGCCGGCTGTCGGGCCACCGCCGACGCCGACCGCAACCGTAGCCGGTTGCCCGGCCTGACGATCTCCGCCCCGGTCGGATAACTGCACGCACGCCTCGTAGAGCAGACCGCAGCCGTGCAGCCTGCCAGCGGACAGTTGGCCGCCACCGGTGTTCAGCGGCAGTGCACCCCCGCGCGCGATTCGCTTGCCCGATTCCAGGAACGGGCCGGACTCACCCTTGCCGCAAAACTGCAGCGCTTCCAACCACATCAGCGGCAGGAACGAGAAGCCGTCGTACAGCTGCACCTGATCGACCTCGGCTGGCGTCAGGTCACTGCGCTCCCACAGGTGCGCGGCGGCGTCCCAGGCCGCCATCTCCGTCCAGTCCGGCCATTGGTCCCACAGCGGCCGGTGGCGCATAGCCCAACCGATGGATTCGATGCCGATAGCGGGGTGGGGACCGTCGTCGGCGGTGTCGACGTGCGACACGATGAAAGCGACCGACCCGTCGCACGGAACATCACAGTCGAACATCCCGAACGGTGTCGTGATCATCCGCGCGGCGAAGTAATCGTCAAGCGTTATCGGGCTGCGGTAGACCGCATCCGGGTTACCACCGGCGTTACGCCGGTTGTTGACCGCGATCGCACCCAAATGCTCACGTGTGGTCCCGAACTCATGCATGTGTCGCTGGGCGTAGAGGGCGATCCAGTTTGCCGGTGAATGCGCGTCGAACGGGGCCAGCCACCGCCGGAACCCCGACACCGCAACGTCGGCCGTTGCTGCGAGCGCACCGGCCCGCCCGGCGGCACCTTGAGCGCTGGCTTCTCCGACGGTTCGGTACACCAGTACATGCCTGGCCAGTCCAGTCGCCACCGCCAAGCAGGCCGAGAAGAATGCACCCAGTTGACCACTCTCTGCGCCGCCGAACTTCCAATTGGTCCGCAGTCCCAGTGCGGCATGCACTTCGTCAGCCCCCGGTCCCGCCAGACCCGGGGTGTCGAAGCCGCCACCGGGGAATGTCGCCAAGCCATCGATATCATCACGGCTCAGACCTGCATCGGCGATGGCGGCCAGACACGCGTCGACGGTCAGCGCCATCTCACTGGCCGGAAGCCTGCGTCCGACCCGCGAAGATCCGAATCCACGGATCACCGCCTGTTGTTCGGGCCGGGTCATGCGGCTTCCTCCGCGGTGAACAGTGGTATGAACAGCCCGTCTCCGAGTGGCCGGAACGTCACTCGGACGCGCAATCCGATGCGGACCTCCGCGACGTCCACATCCACCAGGCGGCTGACGAACCGCAGACCGGGCTGCTCGTCCAATTCGACGACGATCACGGCGTAGGGCTCGTTCAGGTGCGGCAACCACGGCTGGTGGTTGACCGTGAATGAATACACCACCCCGGTGCCGTGGACGGGTTCAAACCTCACGTCACGCGAAAGACAGTGATGGCATACGGGGTTCGGAGGATGTTGCCATTTATCGCATCCCTGGCATCGCTGCATCCGCAGCAACTCGTCTGCTCCCGAACGCCAGAACTCCTCTTCGTCGGGATTAGGCGCGGGTCGCAACACCGGAACTTCGGTCATCGCCCGATGATCCGTCCCGTGCTTTCCCACGCCTTGATGGCAGGCGGAAAGAACTCGTTGTAAGAGTGGTAGACCACCGGCGTGCGGGTCTCCCCGGTGCGACGCAGGTAACCCTCCGACGAGCGGTAGAAGTCATGTCCCGAGGCCTGATCCGGTAGTTCACCGTCGTCTACGGCGCTCCACTCCCAGTCCACACCGTCAACTTCGTAGTACATGTGCTCGGGGAATGTGTCCGCCTGGTACTTGATGTCGCGCGCCTTCACATCTGACGTGCAGTGCAAGACCTGGTCGTCGCCGGTAGCGATCAGCGAGAAGTTGAAGCCGTTCGCGCCATAGCAGATATGTCCCATTTCGATGGAACCGTCGGAAAATTCGGTGCCGAACGGTGTCCAGGCCAGCTCGACACCCTTGAAGAAGTCGCTGTTACGCCACGTCACCCCGGGCGGGAGGTAGCACTGGTCCTGCCACAAGAAACCGTCAGCAGGCTTTCCGAATGCCGTTCCCGAAACACGGTGCTGCAACGAGGTATACAACAGCGGAGTCGGACCACTCGGCACGTATACCTGCATACCCGGGCCGATCCGCCGACCAGAGAACTGAAGCTCGTCGCCTTCTCGATATGTCAGATCGCTTGAGGTGCGTACGAATTCGAATGGCTGGCCCGTCGCATATCCTGCCTCTGCGGGCTTGCTGGCCATTCGGTAGATACCGTCGCCGGTCGTCGTGACCACCGGGCCGCGGAAGAACTCGCGCCCCTCGGGCATGGCGATCTTGCGCAGCGCCCCGTCACGCGATTCGTTGCAGGTGAAGTGCAACGATCCTTCCAGCCCCAGGGTCGTGCGGTAGGCGAAGTGCAGCTTGCCGTCTGCGTCGCGAAAGTTCAGGTAGAACCACGTACACGACAACGAAAGTCCGAAGTACGTGCGCGTCGGGTCGTCGTCGGCCGCAGCCGGATCAAACGTTCCGACCAGCGTTCGATGGCCGTAGTCACCTTTTCCTGACATGTTTCGCTCCTCTTAGCTGACAGGTGCTTGGTGGATGACGCGAACGGTTCCCGCACTGCCGTCGACCTCGACCAATTGCCCGTCCTGCAGTTGTTGAGTCGCGGTCACAGTGTTCACAACGGCGGGAATGCCGAACTCTCGAGCCACAATCGCCGCATGGGACATCGGGCCACCGACATTGGTGACGATCGCAACGGCGCAGCCGAAGAACGGGGTCCAACCGGTATCGGTGACATTGGCCACCAGCACCTCCCCTGGTTCGAAATCGTCGTCGGGATGCGCCAGGATGCGGACGATGCCGCGTGCGGTGCCCGGCGATACCGCTTGACCGGTGACCACCTCGTCGGCGCCGACCTCGACTGCATCCTCGGGCGTCCACGGCTGGGTGAAGTGCACTGGGTAATCGAGTTTGGCCAGGCGTTTCCGCTCATCACGTCGGCGTATCACCGCGTCTTTGGAATCGTCTGGAGGACAATAGATTTCGCTCATCGATAGGTAGTGAACGTCGTCGACAGAATCCAGGATTTCGCGGACCACCAGCCGGCGCCCCCATTCCCGCAGGACAAGACGCAACTCGTAGGTGATCTTCATACAGACGTCGCGTCCGTTTTCCCGACGCTCCATCGCGCTCACCGCGACACGCGTGAGCAACCGGCGCACCGGAGACCCGGGTGGCGCCGACACGGGAAGCGCTTCGACTCCCCGGATACTGCCCAACACCGACCGCAGCAGGAGTTCGGGCGAATCCGCGTAAACCTGGTTGCTCAGCTCGGTTTCACCGGGCCCACGGTGCCCGCAGTCGGCCACCAGCGCGTCGAATCTCGCCGCGAAGTCAGGCGCATCGCTACGCAGTTTGTCGAGCACCACCTCGCGCGGGCTGTCGATGATCAGTCGCCGCAGTCCAACGTCTTGTGCGACTAGATCGGCGAGCTCACGCACCCCACGCAGCAGTGCCGCGCTGCGCAGATTCTGCGTTCCGGCGCGTACGTTCATGGCGGCCCGTTCGCCATACCGCTGGGTGATCAGGTTCATGGGCAGACTCACCATGAAGGTGTTCATCAGGTTGATATCCCAGGCACGCACGACCATATCGGAGACCAATTCCAGCCGGGCCAGCAGCTGCTCATCGGTGATCTCCGCCAGCTCGGGACGATCAGCTACCAGACGCTGTGCCCGCCGTTCCATGTCGGCAACCTCGCGACCGAGACCGGCGATCTGGGGCCCCCCCTTCACCGCCGCATGGCCGCCCGCGAGTAGGTCCGCACGAGACATCGGCGGTGCCTTGTATCCCTCGGGCAGGGGGGTCCCGTTCATTTGCAGTTCGAAGCTCTCAGGGGTCTGCCCCGGGATGACGCTCGCCAACCGCTTCATCACCGTCATGTTGTTGTAGATGCGGTGCCCGATGGTGCCGACCTGTTTTGCACTCACCGTGCTGATGAGTTCCCGATCCATCGGAAACAGGTGATCGAGCATGTTGGCGCCGCTGAACAAGATGCGATTCGCGAGGCCGAGCGAAAACGGCGTCATCGGTCCCGGAAATGCTTCCGAGAGATTGGCGGCGCTCCATTCCGGAAAGTCGGGATCACCCGTGACGCTGTCGAACTCGCCGGTGTAGTCCGGCGGCACAATACGCGTCGAGCTGCCGTCGGGACCGCTGTTGCGTCGCGCATGTACGGCCGGCACCGCCAGCCTGTTCGGCTTCCGCACGGAGCGGGTCCCGACCGTCCACGAGCCGGCCGACCAGTCCCTCATGTCGGCGACGGCATCCGCAGAGCTATAGGCACATCGGAAACCGAAATCTTCCCGCAGCTTTCGCGTGTCACCCAGCGGATAGTGCAGGAACAAGTCGATGAGGTCCGGTACCGAGCTGAAGTTCTCGGACCGGCCGATCAGACCGGCAAGCGACTGCGAGAATCGCTTGCCCGAGTTGACCACGGGCCGTCCGACGATGCGCGCCATCTCGGTGAACGTCAGTGCGTCATCGGCGTTCAGGTTCACCGTGCCGGTGGGTCCGCCCAAGGCGGCCAGCGCGCAGAACCTTCCGACGTCGTCGATGTGCACCAGTTGCATGCGGGCGTCGCGCCCCGGCGTGACGACCACCGGCTGGCGGAAGATGTTGGCCGGCGCGCTCCATGATGAGCGGCCGACAATCACAGTTGGCCGTACGTTGACGGCCTCGACACCGGAGTCGACGATCATCTTCTCCGCGCGAACCTTGTTCCGCTCATAATGGAAGGAATCTGCCGGACAGGGGGTCTCATCCTCTGTGTACGGCTGCGGATGATCCGCATGTCCGCCGTACACCGTAATCGATGAGGCGAAGACCATGCGCCGGCAATCATGGTCGGCCATCGCACGCAGCAGGTTCGCGGTTCCACCTATGTCGATGCCCTCGGCTACCTCGGCGCTCTGCATCGCCGACACGGTCCATGCGAAGTGGGCGATCGCGTCGCACCCGGCGACCGCACGCGAGACGCCTTCGGCGTCCTGGATGTCGGCGGCCACATACTCCACGTCGGCAATGGGGACCGCCGGTGTGCGGCGCGCCAACACGACAACATCTGCGCCCATCCGCTTGAGCCATTTGACGGTGGCCGAGCCCGCAGCGCCGGTGCCACCAGTTACCAGAACTCGTCCCGCCATCTCACCTTCACACATCTCGTAGGAACGTTGTAACTATAACCTGGTTATATTATTCATGGTGTGGTGTGGAGCATAAACCTGACGATAGGTCGCGGTCCTATCCGCACACCGGTGCCTGTCACCGCACGGTGTAGCCGCCATCGACCGCGTAGCACGCCCCCGTGACGAACGATGCCTCGTCCGACAACAGGAATGCGACGACAGCTGCGACCTCGCGCGGCGTGCCGAGCCTGCCGATCGGATGCAACGCCGCCACAGCGTCCCGGACATCCGGCCGACTCGCGGTCATAGGGCTTTCGATCACACCCGGGCACACCGCATTGATCCGCACACCCTGCGCGGCGTACTCAAGCGCAGCACTCCGGGTCAGGCCAACCACGGCGTGCTTCGCTGCGGCGTACGCACCCCCGCCCGGCATCGATACGATTCCGAACATCGACGACATGTTCACGATGGATCCCGCCCCGCCCGCGAGCATCGTCGGGATCTCGGCCTTCAAGCACAGCATCACGCCGTCGAGGTCGACCGAGGTCACTCGTCGCCAGGTCTCCAGATCGATATCAGCCGTGTGCGGCTGACTTTCATCTCCGATACCGGCATTGTTGATCGCCAAATCGAGGCGCCCGAAGTGCGCGAGAGCCTTCTGCACCATTGCATTGACGTCGCCCTCGACCGTGACATCAGTCCGGTGGGCGACCGCCGCCTCTCCTAATCGCTTAGCGACCCTGCCGGCCGCGGCCTCGTCGATGTCGGCGATGACCACGCGGGAACCGCGCTCAACAAGCAGCTCGGCGCACGCCTCGCCGATACCGGATCCGCCGCCGGTCACCACCGCTACCTTCCCGGACAGATTGGCCATGACACCCAATTCCCCTCTACAACAGTCGGTTTCTCTCACAGGTCCGCCGGCAGGTCTGGGGGTCTGTGAACAGTTCCGCCGTTAGCCCGGCTGCGGTCGCGCCTGCCACGTTCTCCTCGGCATCGTCGAAGTAGAGCAGTTCGTCGGGTTTGCAACCCATCCGTTCCGATGCCAGAGCAAAGATCGCCGGATCTGGCTTGCGTAGGCCCACGTCAGATGAATCCACCACAGCGGTAAAGGTTTCCAACGGAAGGACGCCACTGCTCCACCACGACCTGGCCTCTTTGGCGTTGTTGGTCAGGATTCCGAGCTTCACGCCGTTGGCTGTCAGGTCACCGAGCAGCGCCACCATCTCGGTGCGCACCCGTTGGCCGGCGGCGAGGCACTCGGCGAGCCGGCGGATGTCGACCCGGACCCCATACCTTGCCCCTACATCCCCGCAGGCGAACTTCAGGAAGTCCCGCACCGACCGAATGCCGGTCTCCACTTCCGCGAACACCTTTCCGCGCAGCTGATCGACGAATGTCTCCACCGGGAGTCCCAGCTCTTCGGCGTAGCGTCGACCGGCCTCGAACGGATCCACGGTCAGCACCCCACCCATATCGAAAACCACTGCGATGGGTGAGTTCCCGTCCTTGCCCTTCATCTGGGTGCGTTCGCCTGAGCAGCCGCGATCCGCGCCGCAGCCTGGATCAACTCATCGAGGCGGCTCCGGTCGGCACCGAGGTCCGGCGCCGGCGCGCCGGCTCCGGCCGCCATGTCCTCAGCCTGCTGGATCCGTCGTCGCAAGATGGCGATTTCGTCCGAGAGGCGATCCGTGGCCTCGACAACAGTCAGCAGATCCTCGTCGTCCCAATCCGAGCTCCCGTGCATGTCCTCAGGCGGATTAGGGGTGACTGGCTCGCGGCTCATTTCTCGACGCGGGGAAAGTTGAACACTCTGCGCGCATTGAGTTCGACGATCTTGTGTACATCCTCGTCGGGAACCTTCTCGAAGACTTCCTGCGCGATCTTGCGACTGTTGGGCCAGTTGGAATCCGAATGCGGGTAGTCGCATTCCCACAGGATGTTGTCGAGCCCGACCTTGTCGCGGGCTTCGAGCCCGTGACGGTCGTCGATGAAGCACGAGTAGACGTGCTTGTAGTACAGCTCCGAAGGTCGGTACTCCTGATTGACGTTCTGGTAGAACCGATGCCGCTCCCACACGTAGTCGGCACGCTCGAGCATGTAGGGCACCCAGCCGATGCCGCCCTCGGACAAGGCGACCTTGAGCTTGGGGTGGTCATGAAACACCGGCGAGAACAGCAGGTCGGTCAGCGCAGACATGGAGTTGGTGCCGAACAACGTGATGCTGACCGCCATGGGCCCCTCAGGCGAGGGCTTCGGGGACTGACCCGAGGTACCGAAATGCATGGACAGCGGCAGGTCGTACTCTTCGGCGACGCTGAATAGCGGGCCCCAGTGATCAGTGTGGATCGAGGGCAGCCCCAACGGGTAAGGGTTCTCCGGGAACGCGATGGTCCGGGCACCCTTGGCGAATGTGCGGTGCACTTCGGCGACCGCGAGTTGCACGTCCCACAGCGGCAGGATTACCAGCGGGATGTAGCGGTGCGGTGCCGCCGCACACCACTCGTCGAGGATGAAGTCGTTGAACGCCTGCACGCTGGCCAGCGCCACATCGCGGTCCTCGCCCTCAAGGAACACGGTGCCGGCGAACCGCGGGAAGGACGGGAAGCACAGCGCGGCCTCTACTCCGTCGAGGTCCATGTCGGCCAACCGCTGCATCGGGTCGTAGCAGCCGGGCAGCATCTCGTCGAATCGCGACGGGTCGATGCCGTAGTCCTCGGGCTTCTTGCCGGCGACGGCGTTCAGGCCGATCTGCGGGTAGGTCTTGCCCTGGTACTCCCAGACCTGACTCGGTGGGCCGCCCTTGGCCCGGGGCACCTCGACGATCCGCGGACCGAGCTCGGCGTACTTGGCCGGCAACCGATCCGACCAGACCCTCGGATGCTCGATCAGGTGGTCGTCAACAGAGATCAACTGCATGTGATCCTGCAGAGGCATGAATACTCCTATTGTATAACCTGGTTATTGTTTTCTAGTCTAGTGCCGAAACGTCGCGTCCGAAAGGGGTCGCGGACGATCAACCCGCCCGGCGTTCGAGCACATGCACGGCACACGCACTGCCCAGTCCCAGGACATGCGCCAACCCGACCTTGGCACCGTCGATCTGCCGGTCACCAGCCTCTCCGCGCAGGTGCGTGACGACCTCGAAGACGCCGGCGATACCGGTGGCACCCAACGGGTGCCCCTTCGACAACAGGCCGCCGGAGATGTTGACCGGCGTCTTGCCGCCGCGCCACGGCGCCCCGGAATCCAGGAAGCCCGCCGCACCGCCCGGTTCGCACAGACCCAGATTCTCGTAGTGCACCAGTTCCGCTGTGGCGAAGCAGTCGTGCAGTTCGACCATGTCCAGATCTGCCGGCCCGATGCCGGCCGCCTCGTAGGCCTGCTGCGCCGCATCCTGGGTGACGGTGTCCACGTCCCACGACGCTTCGGCCTGCTCGACCCAGGGATCGCTGACCAACACCGACGCGCTGACCTTGACCGCGCGGTCGCGCACGCCGGGGTCGAGCTTGCTCAGGGCGGCATCGGTGGCCAGTACCACCGCCGCGGCGCCGTCACCGGTCGGCGAGCACATCAGCGCCGTGTTCGGATACGCGATCACGTCACCGCCGGCGATCTGCTCGAGACTGAATTCCTTGCGGTACTGGGCCAGCGGGTTCAGCGTGGAGTTCAGGTGATTCTTCTGCGCCACCTTGTAGAAGTGCTCGACGGTGGCCTCGGCGTTGCGCGCCAGGTAGGCGACGCCGGCCTCGGCGAACACCGAGGGCATCAGGGCACTACCGATCACACCTTCGGGTTCGACGACCGCGCCATCGCGGCCGCGCGGGCTGAACTCCGACCCGCGCGGCTCTTCACCGGCCGCCAGCAGACCCCGCTTGCCGAGCTGTTCGCACCCGATGGCCAGTGCCAGGTCTCCCTCGCCGGCGCGCAACGAGAGCAACGCAGTGCGTAGCGCGGTCGCGCCGGTCGCGCATGCGTTGGACACGTTGTAGACGGGTGCGCCCGTCTGCCCGATCTGATGCATGATCCGCTGCCCTACCCCGGTAATCCCCTCGAAGACATTACCGACGGCAACCGTATGCATTTGATGAATGGTGGTGCCACTGTCGGCCAACGCGGCGCGAGCGGCACTGGCACCCAGGTCGACCAGGTCGGCGTCGGGGAAGCGGCCGAACTTGGTCATGGCCGCGCCGACGATCCACACGGTGTCCGTCATTATTTCTGCACCTCGAATTCGTAAGCCACCGCTTCAACCCCGCGACTGTCGGTTCCGATCGACCTGGTGCGCATCGACGCGCGCCGGCCGACCGCCGCCACCGGATCCTCGGCGGCGCCCGTCAGGTTGGTTCGCACGTAGCCACCACTATCGAGTGCCACCACGCCGCTGACGAACGGGGTCTGCACACCTTCGGGTGCGCGATGAACCACCGTCGCCGCCGTCACTACACCGACATCGCCGAGGTCGACGCGCTCGCCGAGTTCCGCACCGCCGCATCGGGAGCACGCGGATCGGCGCAGCAAGTAGACGGCGTCGCAGTCCGCGCAGCGGAAGCCCGCCAGATGCGGGCTGTCGCCGAGCACGAGGTAATCAACGACGGGTATCACCTGATCGGTCATGCGGTCGGCCTTTCATGTGCGGCACCGGACGGAAGGAGGACCGTGGCCGAAGCGGACACAGCCACGCCCCCGATACTGCGCGAAATAGCCAGATCGATCTCGGCGGTATGGCCGTCATCGGTGGGCGTCACCGAGGTGACGTTGCCCCGGCACACCAGCTCGTCGCCGGGCCACACCTGCTCAGCGAACCGGACCGCGAGCCGGCGGACGCTGGTGGCGCCGAACAGGTCCACGCAGTAGCTGCCCAGATAGCCCGCCTGCAGCATGCCGACGCTGAACACCCCCGGCATGCCCGCCGACCGGGCGAATTCGGGGTCGTGATGGATCGGGTTGAAGTCACCGCTGGCACCCTGATACCGAATGATGTCGGTGTGCGTCTGCGGACCGAAGCGCCGTTCGGGCAGTACCGTCCCGACGCTGAACTGTGCCGGCGCGGTCATGATTCAGCTCGCTCGATCACCGTCGCGCGGCCCTCGACGGCCAAGCTGCCTGCGGGTCGGGTGAATCGGGTGAGCACCACGATCATCGTCATCGCACCACCGCGGCTGCTGTGCTTTTCGGTGACCGATTCCACCGAGGTCTCCGCGTGCAGGCTGTCGCCGGCCCGCGGCAGCGGGCCGGCGAAGGTGTATTCCTGACCGCCCTGCAGAACCCGGCTGAGGTTCAGGCCCAGCAGGGTCGCCAGCGGCGGGTCCTGAGGTTCCCAGTGCATGCTGGTGGCCATGAAGGTCGGCGGCACCGGCGGATTCGCTGTTTGGTAGGCCGGGTCGGTGGCCCCGGTGGCCGCGGCGAACTCGCGGATCTTGCCGCGCTCGATGGGCATTTCGTAGCTGAAAAGGACTGTGCCAATCAGCTTTTCGGCGGGGTGACTGGTGGATGTACTCATCGGTCCGGTCGGTGTCCGGTAATGTCGGCGCCCGGCAGCGCTTTGTCCAGCAGCCTGGGCATTTCCTGATCCAGCCGCTCCACCGTCCACCGTTCGGCGCTGTGGATCTCCGGTCCGTAGGCCCAACCGTCGACCACCGCCACGGTGCCGCCGATGGCCGCCAGCACCCGGCCGGTCACCCCGCGCGCTGCAGGACCGGCCAACCACAACACCAGCGGCGACACGCCTTCCGGTGCCATGTCGGTCGACGCTGCCAGATCGTGCATGGCCGGGACATCGTCGGTCAGTCGCGTCAACGCCGTCGGCGCAACCGCGTTGACGGTGACGCCGTAGCGAGCCAATTCCATCGCGGTGATGACGGTGAATCCGGCGATCCCGGCTTTTGCCGAACCGTAGTTGCTTTGGCCCGGCGCGCCGAATAATCCCGATGGCGACGTGGTGTTGATGACGCGGGCGTCGACCGGAGCGCCGGCCTTGGATTGGTTGCGCCAGTATTCGGCAGCGTGACGGGTCGGGCAGAACACGCCTTTGAGATGCACGGCGATCACGGCGTCCCACTCGGCTTCCGACATCGAGGTCAGCATGCGGTCACGCAGGATCCCGGCGTTGTTGACGAGGACATCGAGTTTGCCGAACGTGTCCACGGCCTGATCGATCAGTGACTTGGCGCCATTCCAGGTGCTGATGTCGTCGGTGTTGGCTGCGGCCCGGCCACCCGCAGCGATGATCTCATCAACTACCTGCTGAGCGGGACCGGTGGACCCGCCGTTGCCGTCGCGGCTTCCGCCGAGGTCGTTGACCACGACCGCGGCACCGGCTTGCGCGAAAGCAAGTGCGTGTGCGCGCCCGAGGCCGTTGCCGGCTCCCGTGATGACGACGACGCGGTCAGTCATGTCGGACTGCACTGTCGGGCTCCTTTGTTTATCAGATCCGCATCTATTGCGTTGCTGTCATAGATAATTCGAACTTCTCACGAACCTGCCTCCGGAGGATCTTCATCGCCGAGTTCCGTGGAATCGCATCGGTGAGTTGCACTCGCGTCGGCACTTTGTAACCGGGCAGTCGGGTCCGCGTCCAGGAGATCAGATCCTCGGCCGAGACCTCTCCGGCAGTTACTGCGACGGCGACGGGCACCTCGCCCAACCGCTCGTCTGCGACACCGAAGACCACGGCCTCGCGCACCTGGGGATGTGCTTCCAGACAGTCCTCGACTTCGGCCGGGAAGATCTTGAAGCCGCCGCGATTGATGACGTCGTCCGCGCGGCCATGGATCCAAACGAAGCCGTCGGAGTCAACACTGCCGAGGTCGTTGGTGCGCACCCACTGCGCGTTGCCTCCGGATGCCTGTGCAGAACGAATTTGGAAAATGCCCTGTTCGCCCGGCTCGAGCAGTTCACCGGTGGCCGCGTCGACCACCGAGATCTCCACGCCCGGATGCGCCCGTCCGACACTGCCGCGCTTGGTGTCGTTCCACTGCTGCCAGTCCTTGAGAGACCAGCCGGTGATGCCGCCGGTGAACTCGGTCGCGCCATAACTGAGCAGTACCGGGCAGCCGTAGGTCTCTTCGAATTGCAAGGCCAGATCGGCCCCCGTCGGAGCCGCGCCGGCCCACACCGCCTTGAGGCTGGCCAGTTTGGCCGGTTCCACTCCGGCGTCGAGGACCATGCGCAGCGCAGCGGGTGGCAGCGAGACCGAGCGCGGCCGATACTCGGCGACCGCCTCGGACCAGGCCAGCGGCTCGAACTTGTCCTGCAGCAATGCGCGACCGCCACCACTGAGTGCGGTGATGATCGCCCACAGTCCGCTGATATTGGTCGACGGCAGCGAAATGATCTGGACGCCACCGCCGCGGACACTGCCCGCACGGGCACTGCCCGCCATGTAATGCTCCTGCGCCCCATCGAGCGCCTGCTCGATCTCCTTGTACTGCAGGGGGATGCGTTTGGGCGGACCGGTTGTCCCGCTGGTCGGCATCAGAATGGCAACGCCCTCGTCAATGACAGCACACGGCGTATCGGTCCTGAGCGTCACTACGGTTGCCGGCGGATCAACGCCCGAAGGTACGTCAACCTGGATGCCCAGGGCGCCACAGGCGGAGACCGCCTTGACGAGTTCCGGACGCGACCAGTCTTCGGCGTCGGCAAGCACGGCCGCCGGACGCAGCGCCAACACGTCGTCGCCGATCGCACCGTCGGGCGTCGCCGGGTTGAGTACCACGAGCGGGCGCTCGGTGGCGAGCACGACGGTCAGCGCGGCCACCAGTCCCGGTCGGTTGCGCATGAAAATGCCCACAGGATCACCCCGAAGGACGCCGTTGTTCCTGAGAATGTCGTCGATATACGTTGCTGCAGCTGCGAATTCACTTCGACTCCGCCATTCGCCGCGATAGCACAGTAGCGGCTCGCTATCCACAGCGCGCATGCGCAACCGCATCGTTTCGATCAAATCCATCCAGACACCCTCACCAAGCGCAGTGCAATGTTCGTCGAACAAGCAGAATAATATAACCAGGTTAGCTTAACAAAATTCCCTGGGTCTGGGAAGCCGCTCAGCCGTCCGATCCCGACGCACCCACAGGTAGCCGCCCACCGCCCGACGACGACCGCCGGCGCCGACCAGCCACGACAACCACTGCAGGGCAGTTGTTTTCACTACTGCGCAAACAAGAACAACCGGGCGATACCGCAACAGTCCCAGATACGTGCCACTCCCCCGACATGCGTCAGGTGATGGCCCCCTCGACCTTCATCTGGACCAGTTCGTCCCAGTCGTAGCCGAGATCGAGCAGCAACCGGTCGGTATCGGCACCGAGCTCGGGCGCCGCAATCGGCTGCGGCGCGGCAGCCCCTTCAAACTGGATCGGCGCCATCGCCACCGAGACGGCGACATCATCGTCTCGCCGCACGGCTCCCACATATCCGTTGGCGCACACCTGGGGATCGGACGCGAGTTCGCGTGGGGTCTGTACCAGCGCCCAAACGCCGCGCTGGCGTCCGAGCAGCTCCGACCATTCGGTAGCGGTGCGTTGCGAGAACAGGGCATCCAACTCGGCGATGCAGGCGACATTGTTGGCGGCCCGAGCGGAGGCGTCACGAAACCGGGGATCTCCGGCCAGCTCCGGCCGGCCCGCCAGTTCGACCAGTGGCGCCCAGAAGCGGTCCGACTCGAGCATCACCAGCGCGACGAACCGGCCGTCTTTCGTGCGATAGGTATTGCTGATCGGGTTGTGCGCCGAGTGGTGATCACCCCGTGGCATCGCGTCGATGTCATAACACGATGTTGCTGCGATGTGCGGGGCGGTGCCCCACACCGCTGCTCCCAGCAGGCTGACATCGACAACTTGGGACTGGCCCGTGCGCTCGCGACCCAGCAGCGCCGCCGCCACACCGCCCGCTGCGTAAAGACCCGACTGCAGGTCGCCGAAGGCCGCGCCCGGCATCGGAGGCGGATAGTCCGCTTCGGCGTCGGTACTCACGTAGCCCACACCACCTCGAGACCAGTACGAAGCCAGGTCAAATCCACCGGTTGCGGCCTCGTCACCCTTCGGACCCAAACCACTTCCGCGGGCGTACACCAACCGGGGGTTGACTGCGAGCAGGTCATCGACGTCGACCCGCAGCTTCTTGCGCACTGGCTCGAGGTAATTCGTCAGGAATACGTCGGCAGAGGCAACAAGGCGAAGCAGCGCCTCTCGACCTGCCTCGGTCGTGAGATCGATACCCACGCTGGCCTTGTTACGGCTGAACGTCTCGAACATGAACGGAACCGGCCGTTGCCCCTTCGCCGCCAGCGCTCCACTGACCAGCCCCCGCATCGGGTCACCGTGGATCGGGTGCTCCACTTTGATTACCTCGGCACCCCAATCTGCCAGCGCCACACCGGCCGATGGGATGAATCCCCACGTTGCGAGCTCGATGACACGAATGCCATCCATGACCCCGGGCATGTGACGTTTCTCCTCGCGTAGGCAGCGTGACCATAATAGACTAACCACGTCATATAATTTGATGTGTTCGGACGTTGAAGCTGTGGAGAGAGGTCTGCGATGGGGCGAGTTCAGGGAAAGAAGGCGCTGATCACCGGGGCTGCGCGCGGCCAGGGCCGGCACCATGCGATCCGGCTCGCCGAGGAAGGTGCCGACGTCATCCTGATCGATGTCTGCGCCGACATCCCCGGTGTCGGCTACTCGATGGCCACGCCGGAAGACCTCGATGAGACGGTGCGGATGGTCGAGAAGTTCGAGCGGCGCGCCGTCCCTGCAATCGTCGATGTGCGCGACCGACACTCGATGGAGAAGGCCATTCAATCGGCTGTCGAGGCCCTTGGCGGCCTCGATATCGTCGTGGCCAATGCCGGAATCTGTCCGATCGGACCCGATTATCCGGTCACCGCGTTCGCCGATGCAGTCGATGTCGACCTGGTCGGCGTGTTGAACACCATTCACGTTGCACTACCACTGATTTCGCCTGGTGGGTCTATCATCGCCACCGGCTCGGTCGCGGCGATGCTGCCCAATGCAGTGAGCAACCCGGGCAACGGGCCAGGCGGAGCCGGCTACGGTCTGGCCAAGCAATTCATCACCGACTATGTCGTGGTGCTGGCCCGGCAGGTCGCTGCACAGGGCATCCGCGTCAATGCGGTCCATCCGACGAACTGCAACACCGACATGCTGCACAGCCCGCCGATGTACAAAGCATTCCGCAAGGACCTGGCCGAGCCGACCCGCGCCGACGCCGAAGAGGCGTTCCCGCACATGCAGTCGATGCCCATCCCCTACGTCGAGCCCGATGACATCGCCAATGCGGTGGTGTTCCTGGCCTCGGACGAATCCCGTTACGTCACCGGGCTGCAACTGCCGGTCGACGGCGGAGCACTGCTCAAGATCTGACGGCACCGAGAGGCGCCCTGGCATCCCGTCGACCGGAAAGCTAGGACACCTCTGCCCACCGTGGCGGACGCTTCTCGACGAAAGCAGCGAGGCCCTCACGCCCCTCATCGGAGGCGAAGTAGCGGGCAGATAGCTTCTCCAGGACGGCAAGTTCTGTCTCCAGCCGCGCGATCGCGTCATCGCTTCGCGACAGCCGCTTGGTGGCAGCCAGAGCCCGCGGCGCCGCCACGCTGAATGCGTCGGTGTACCGCCGCACTTCGTCATCAAGCCGATCGGGTTCAGCCACGACATCGACTAGCCCGGCCTGCTGTGCCCACTGCGCGGACAGCGGCAGCCCGGTCATATACAGCTGGTGGATCGCTGCACTCGACATCCTGGGGCGCATCACCGCGGAGATCACCGCGGGCACCACCCCGATCCGTACCTCGGTACACGCGAAACTCATCTCGCTGCTGGCAAGCACCAGATCGCATGCCGCTACCAGGCCCAGTCCGCCGGCTCGTGCCACCCCGTCCAGAACGGCGATGACCGGCTTGGGCGTGCGCCAGATCTCGACAAGAATCTGCGGAACTGTCGGGGTACCCGGTTCCGCTGGATCACCGCGCGCTTCCTTGAGATCCGCGCCCGAACAGAAGACGGTTCCGGCGTGGCTCAACACAACGCTGCGCACGCCATCGTCAGCGGCGGCAGCACGAAGTGCCGCGTAAAGCTCGGTGCGCAGTTGAGCCGAGAGCGCGTTGCGATTCGATGGCGAGTCCAGAATCAGCCGAGCCACACCACCGCTTCGCTCGACGTTGACCAGGCTCACGCGCCGCGGCCCGCCTCTGCCTCTTCGGCTCTCGTCAAGCCGGCCAACCCGATCAGGTCTTCATGCAGTTCGAACCAAACCGTGTGATAGCTGTCCAGAATGGGCTTGGACACGTAGTTGTTGTCGCCGGCGGCCACCGCGTCCGCGGCCTTGGCCAGCCGGGCCCGATAGTGAGTCAATCGCGGCGCGGCACTGCAGATTTGGTCGACCAGCGGCAGTAACTGCTGGTGCAGTCCCAGCAGCCGTCGCAGAACCTCGGCGTCGTATGCTGCGTCGGTGTGGTCGTTGGGCTGATCGGGGCCGCGAGTCTGCCAATCAGTGATGATCGCCTTGAGCTCGGTGTTGTGCTCAGTGAAGGCACCGTAGATCTCTGCCACAACCGCCGCGTCAGCACCCTGGTGTTCGGCGACCACCAGTTCGGTGCAGCGCTCGCGCCCCACCGGTGTGATCCGGTAACCCATCGGCGTGTTCTTGAATAGCCCCCGTTCGGCGAAGTCATCCAATTGGGCCTGAACCCGGGCCGCATCGGCACCCAGGCTGCCGGCGATTGCATCGGCGGTTACGCGCCCCTTGATGGCAACGAGCCGCAGGATGGTCAGTTCGTCGATCATGATCAGCTTTCCTTGCTCGAAGTGATACCGACTGAGGCTGCGATGGACTCACGATGCGCATCGGCGGAGCCCAGCAGGGTGGCGTTCACCCGTGCGCGTCGCAGATACCAGTGCGCGGAGTGCTCCCAGGTGAAGCCGGTACCACCGTGAATGTGAATACAGGATTCGGCGGCCGAGATCGCCGCGCGAGTGCCGACGACGAACGCCAACTCGGCGTCATCGAAGCTACGGTTGCTCACCGCCTGCTCCAGTACGCCTGCGGCCATCTCTACATCGAGCAAAGTTTCGGCTAGTCGGTGTTTGATCGCCTGGAACGATCCGATCGGTACACCGAACTGGGTTCGGGTCTTGGCGTAGTCGACCGATATCTCCAGACAGACTCGAGCCACGCCGAGTTGCTCGGCGCTCACCGCCAGCAGGGCCCGCCGGTAGGCAGCCTGCAGTGCCGCCGTCGCACTGTCCGCTTCGGCTACCAGCCGGGCCGGCGCCTGGTCCAGCACCACGTGCACCAGACCGCGTTGCGGGTCCAACTCGTTGGCGGGAGTGAGCGTCACGTCGGCGCCGTCTGCCACCAGCAGCGCAGTGGCCCCGTCGACGGCGACAGCGATCAGCAGCGCCTCAGCAGGCTCAGGTGTGGTCAACGCCCAAGCCGCCCCTTGCAGGACGTACTGTCCCGCGATCGATTTCGACGCGGTGACCGCGTCCGGCGAAGCGTCGACGAACCCGGTCAGGGCAACAGCATGGCGCTTTTCGGCCGCCGATGCCAGCAGGTCGGTCGCACCGGCCTCGGCCAGCAGCGTGGTGGCCAGCACCACCGCGGGCAGAAAGGAAGACGCCACGGGGTTGCGGCCGAGCTCTTCGCCGACGAGGACCATTTCGCGTTCGGTCATGCCGAGTCCGCCGTGTGCGGCGTCGAGCAGCAGACCGGCAAGGTCCAGTTGGTCGACGACATCGTGGTCGCCCCCACTGGACAGGGCTTGCCGAGTGGCCCGGCGCAGGTCGTCGAGCAGGTCTGAGCTCACGTCATCACTCTCCTCCAGCCGATACGATCAGAGAAAAGTATAACCAGGTTAACCCAAAGAGCTGCAGGGGGATCAGTCAATCAGGTCGAGCAACTCACGTTGTCCCTGATTTGAGAGCATCTTCTCAGTCGTCTCCTCGAGGTGACGACGCCAAAGCATCTCGGCGTCAGCGGATTTACCCTCCTCGACCAGACTCACAAGTTTGCGGTGCACCCGATGAGCGAGTTCGGCATCGGTCCGCTTCTGCGCGTCGTCGGTCGCGTGCTGCCATACAGCCTGGGTGTGCGCCGTGGTGATTTCGGACATGATGTTCGCGAACAGCGCTAGCGTGTTGCTGCCCGACAGCTCGACCACCAAGGTGTGAAAGTCCGCATGAATTTTGCCCCACCGACGTGAGTCGTTGATGCTTTCGGATTCCAGCTCGAGTGCCTCGCGGAGGCGCTGAGCCGTACTGGCCGTGGCGTTTTCGGTGAGCAAGCGCACCGCAGGTGGCTCGATGATGGCTCGCGCGCGAAATACGTCGAACACCGTGGTGTGACCGTATTGCAACAGCCCTCCGGCCTGCCGCGCGACCGGCTCGGGGCGCGGCGCATTGACCCGGGCTCCACCCTTGCTGCCGCGGCGGATAGTCAGCAGCGACTCGGACTGAAGAATGCGTATGGCCTCACGCAGCACCGGCCTCGACACTCCGTACTGGGTAAGCAAATGCGCCTCGTTGGGCAGGAAATCGCCATCCCGGAACTCGCCCAGAATGATCTTCCGGCGGATGTTGTCCGCCACCAGTTGGCCCGCGGTTGGGTGCGAAATGGCCTCGCTGTCGGAATACACGGGAATCATTCTCGCATCCAAATAGGAATCCTGGTTAGTGGATACCGCTGTCGGTGCTTCGAGACCGTGCCAGCAATGTCAGCAACACCGGGAGCGGATGCTCAGCAGCCACCGCCCGCTGTCCCGAATCGACGGCGCTGAGCACCCCTGCGATATCACGGTGATCGACCGTCGGCAGGCCCTCAACCTGTGGGGTACCGGCTTGATGGACCTCGACCGAGCAGCGCTGTCGGGCCCACTCCAGTAGCACCGCCATGTTCGGGTCGGCGTCCTCAGAAGGACTAGTCATCGGTAACAGGCCAGCAAACACTTGGCCGCTCGCCCCGTCGACGGTGACCATGCTGCCTGCGAGGTCGGCCAGCGCCCCCTTGCCACACCCCACCACGCAGGGAGTGTGCAGTTCCCGGCTGACTACGGCGGCATGCGATGTCGAGCCCCCCTGTTCGGTGATAACGGCCTGGGCGGCGATCATCCCGCCGACATCATCGGGGCTGGTCGTCACCCGGGAGAGCACGACATGCTCACCTTCGTCGGCGGAGTCTTCGGCACTGTCGCTGTCGGTAACCACCCGGCCGGCACCGACACCCGGGCTGGCCGGCAGCCCGCGGGCCACTACGGTGGCCGCTGCCATCGCCGCCGGCTCGATCACCGGCGTCAGAAGGGTTTCCAGCTGAGCCGGTGTCACTCGGGACAATGCCTGGTCAATATTGATCAGCCCTTGGCGCTGAAGTGCCACCGCAACCGAAACAGCAGCCTGCGCCGACCTTTTTGCAGCCCTGGTCTGCAGCAGGTACAGCTCGCCCGCCTCGACTGTGAACTCGATGTCTTGGATATCGGCTCCATCGTTTTCCAGCCAGCGGGCCGCCTCTAACAGTTCTCGGTGAATTTCTGGATGGTGGTCGGCGAGTGCCGTCAGTGGCATCGGGTCAAACTTGCCGCTGACCACATCTTCGCCCTGGCCCCGTGGCAGCCACTCGCCGTAGGGGACGTTTTCTCCGGTCAGGGGGTTACGGCTGAAGAGCACACCAGTGCCGGACTGGTCATCGAGATTGCCGAATACCATGGCCTGCACCGTGACCGATGTACCTGCCATCTTGCCTTCCAGGTTGTGGTGGCGCCGGTAGGCCACCGCCCGCGGCGAATTCCACGACTCGAAGACTGCGGTAACCGCACCACGCAACTGGTCCCATGGATCCGCGGGCACCACACCGTCCCGCGGATCGACGACCTGGCGGTACAACTCGCGGAATCGGGCGTGGGTGTCGGCAGCGAACTCGGCGCCACACTTTGCCGCCAGCATCTGCTCGACCTCATTATTGATGCCGAGATTCAGCACGGTATCCATCATCCCGGGCATGCTGGCCGGTGCGCCGCTGCGCACCGAGACCAGAAGCGGCACCGGTCCTTGCCCGAACGCGTGACCGGACTGCGTTTCCAGCCAGGACAAACCTTCGCGCACTTGCGGCCGCAACCGCCTAAGAAGATCGTCGGGAGCCTCGAAGTACTGCCGGCAGGCGTCGACGGTGACCGTGAAGGCCGGCGGAGTTGGCAGACCCGCAGCACGGATTTTCGAGAGACCATGGGCCTTGCCGCCAACCAGCTGCCGAGAATAGATACGGGCTCCGTCGAGGCGAACGACCAACTGCCCTTCGTCGAGTAGATCGACGGCGGGCTGCCCGTCCGGAGTGAACAACGGAGAACTCACTTACGACTCCTCGGTGCGACGTGATATCACTATCATATAACCAGGTTAGTAATTAAGTGCCAAGTGTCACCGCCCCAGACTGTACGGAGTGTGATGGAACCCCAACCGCCTTCGCTCGATACCTTCCGCCAACAGGCCAAGGTATTCCTCGACGCTCACGCCGAGCATCGGCCCGACGGCTTTCCCGATGCCATGTACGCGCAGTTCCGCTACCTGCGGGACCCCGAGCATTTCCGGGCCGACTGCGTCGCCTGGCAACGGTTGCTCTTCGACAACGGATTCGCCGGCCTCACCTGGTCGCGTGAGGTCGGTGGCCAGGATCTGCCGTCGGCCTACGCCCTGGCCTGGGCAGATCTGGAGGCCGAGTACGAGATTCCGCGTGGACTGTTCGGCGTGACGCTTGAGATGGTGGGTCCGACGCTGCTGGCGGTCGGCAATGGCGAGCAGAAGAAGCACTGCGAGGCCATCCTGCGCGGTGATGAGGTGTGGTGCCAGTTGTTCAGTGAGCCCGGCGCCGGCAGCGATCTGGCCGGGGTGGCCACCAAGGCGGTACGCACCGAGACCGGTTGGCGGATCAACGGTCAGAAGGTATGGACATCGGAGGCACGGCACGCGCAGTACGGCTACCTGATCGCCCGCAGCGATCCGACTCAATCGCGCCACAAGGGACTAACCGCATTTGTGGTGGACATGTCCACCCCGGGCATCGATGTGCGCCCGCTCAAGCAGATGACCGGCGGGGCGTCCTTCTCAGAGGTCTTCTTCGATGATGTGGATATGCCCGCCGATGCGGTGCTCGGTGAGGTCGGCGGGGGTTGGGCCGTCGCCATGACCACCCTGGGATTCGAGCGATTCTCCAGCTTCGGCCGATCACTGGGCCGTCTGGTGCGGCAGGCCGGCGCACTAGGTTGGGACGACAGCGTCGCCCGCGATACCTTCATCGACGCGGTGATCGATCAGCGGGCGCTGGCCGCGTTCGAGGCCGGGATACACCACCGCCTGGTGGCGGGTCAATCACCGGGGCCCGAGGCCGCGCTTGCCAAACTCGCAACCGGCAAGGTCGCCTCGCAGATTGCTGATGCGGTGGCCAAGAGACTGGGTAATGACCTCTCCAAACCCGATCCCGCCCTTGATGACTGGCGACTGGTCGTGCTGTCGGCACCCGCGTTCCATATCGCTGGCGGCACGGACGAGATCGTCAAGACCATGATCGCCGAGCGCGTGCTCGGACTACCGAAAGGCTGATGATGACCGACAACGACCCAGCGCCGATCATCGACGCATGGTTGCAGCCTTGGCTGCCGGACACGGTGGCCAAGATGCCCGAGCGAAACATGACCCTGGCCGACCGCATGCAGCACGGCGCCCGACTGCGCACCGGGATGCCGCTGGAGACCCTCATTGAGGAGATGGACGCCAACAACATCAGCAAGGCGCTGTGTTCGGCGGGCCCGTTGATCCCGAACGAGGACGTCCTCGAGGCCGTGCGGCGCTACCCGGACCGGTTGATCGGCGTCGCGAACGTCAACCCGTGGTCGGTGGACGGCGTCATGCCCGCCGTCCGCGAACTTCGCCGACTGGTGGGCGATTACGGTTTCAAGGGACTCAAGCTCGAACCATTCATCCTCGACAAGCTACCCACCGCGGCACAGTGGTACCCGCTCTACGCGGCCTGCACCGAACTCGACATCACCCTGCAGATCCAGGTGGGTGGCACCGGCCCGTCGACCTATACCTCCGAGACCGGCCGGCCCGGTCACATCGACCGGATCGCGATCGACTTCCCGGAATTGCGCATCGTCGCGGGACACATCGGTTGGCCGTGGACCGAGGAAATGATCGCCGTGGCCGCCAAACACCCGAATGTCTACATCGACACCAGCGCGCATCTGCCGAAGTACTACCCCGCCGCCTTCGTGCACTTCCTGCGCACCTACGGCCGCCGCAAGTGCATCTGGGCCAGCGACTGGCCGATTCTGACGTTCGAAGCTGCCCTGGACGGCTTAGACGCGTTGGACCTCAAACCAGAGGTGCGTCGGCTATTCCTGCACGACAACGCAGTGGAGGCGTTCGCGCTACAAGAGTGATGGGCTTGCTTCGACGCACATTCTTTTATATAACCAGGTTATCGACTTTGGAGGAATGGTGCCCCTTCTCACCACCGAGGTGAACCCGTCGAGCGAGCCCTACCGCAGGGCCCGCTCGCGCATGGAGGCGCTGCTCGCCGAAGTGGACGATCTTCACGGCCAGGTTGCCGAGGGCGGCTCGGCCACATCGGTACAGCGCCACCGTGACCGCGGAAAACTGCCGGTACGCGAACGCCTTTCGCTGCTCGCCGACCGCCACGGCTTCGTCATGGAACTCTCACCGCTGGCCGGCTGGGGCACCACAGATCCCCTCGGCGGCGGACTGGTCACCGCAGTCACAGAAATCCACGGGCGCGCGATCATGGTGATCGCCAACGATCCGACCGTGCGCGGCGGATCGCTGTCGCCGACCTCGATCGCCCGCACCCTGCGCGCCATGGACATCGCCGAGACCAACCGATTGCCGGTGGTCACCCTGGTTGAATCGGGCGGCGCTGACCTGGACAAGCAGGCCGACATCTTCGTCCCAGGCGGCGAGCAGTTCCGCCGCCTGACCGAGTTGTCGGCCGCCGGAATCCCCACGGTATCGGTCGTTTTCGGATCCTCCACGGCGGGCGGGGCCTACCTGCCCGGAATGAGTGACTACACCATCTTCGTCAAGGACCGCGGGTACGCCTTCCTCGGCGGTCCGCCCCTGGTCAAGATGGCGATCGACGAGGATGTCAGCGAACAGGAACTCGGCGGCGCCGACATGCATGCCCGGGTATCCGGGCTCGCGGACTATCTCGCCGCCGATGAACCGGACGCCCTCCGGCAGGCCCGATCGGTGATTTCCCGCTTCGGACTTTCGGATCGACTGCCCGGTGGGCCGGTGCCGGCACACGACCCCGACGAACTACTGGGCATCGTGCCCGAAGATCCCAAGACTCCGTTCGACATTCGCGAGGTCATCGCTCGGATCGTCGACGCCTCGCAGTTCGACGAGTTCAAACCGCTCTACGGGCCGAATCTGGTAACCGGCTGGGCCGAATTGAATGGTATGCCGATCGGCGTGCTGGCCAACAACGGCATCCTGTTCTCCCCCGAGTCACAGAAGGGTGCGCAGTTCATCGAACTGTGCAACCAACTCGGTACCCCGATTCTGTTCGTGCAGAACATCACCGGGTTCATGGTGGGCAGCGCGGCCGAGAAGGGCGGGATCATCAAAGACGGCGCCAAGCTCATCAACGCGGTGTCCAACTCGCGCGTGCCGCATGTGACGTTGATGGTCGGGGTCAGCTACGGCGCGGGAAACTATGCCATGGCCGGCCGCGCCTACCGTCCTCGGTTGGTGCTGACCTGGCCGACTCATCGCATCGCGGTGATGGGCGGACGCCAGCTCGCCGGCGTGATGTCCATTGTGCGTAAGCGTTCGGCGCAGTCGCGCAATATCGAGTTCGACGAGGTGGCCGATCAGGCGCAACGCGCCGAAGACGAGGCCCGCATCGACGCCGAGTCCACCGCGCTGTATGCCACCGGCCGCGTCTGGGACGACGGCATCATCGACCCGCGGGACAGTCGCGCCGCGCTGACCGTCGCATTCGCCATGTCACGCGACACCGAACGTCCGGGCACGCGCCAGCCCTCCGGTTTTGGCGTCTTCCGTTTCTAGTAAGGGATTTTCGTGCATCGACTGTTGATCGCCAACCGCGCCGAGGTTGCCAGCCGGGTGGCCCGCGCCGCGCGTGCCCGCGGTATTCACACCGTGGGGTTGTATTCCGATCCCGATGCGGCACTGCCCTATCTCGATGATGTCGATGAGGCCGTGTCGTTGCCCGGCGTGTCGGCGACCGACACCTACCTGAACATCGCGGCGGTGCTCGACGCCGCCCGTCGCACCGACTGCGATGCCATTCACCCCGGATATGGCTTCCTGGCCGAGAGCGCCGAGTTCGCCGATGCCGTTGCCGCAGCGGGCTTGACTTTCGTGGGCCCGTCCGCCAATTGCATCGCGACCATGGGATCGAAGGTGCAGGCAAAACAACTGGCGCGTGAAGCATCGGTACCGGTACTGCCCGACGCCGTTATCACCGACGAGACAACCGAGCTGAACGCACTCGGCACTCAGGTGGGCTATCCGCTGCTGGTCAAGGCGAGCGCCGGCGGCGGGGGCCGCGGCATCCGGCGGGTCGAATCCCCCGACGAACTGGCCACCGCGGTGACCTCCGCGCAGCGTGAGGCCCGGACTTCGTTCGGCGACGAGACCGTGTTCCTCGAACGGTTCCTGGCCGACCCCCGCCATATCGAGATCCAGATCTTCGGCGACACGCACGGCAACGTCGTGCATCTGGGCGACCGTGAGTGTTCGGTGCAGCGCCGCCACCAGAAGCTCCTGGAGGAATGCCCGGCGTCGCTGGTCGAGGCCGGGCTACGCGCCGCGATGGCCGAGGCTGCCGTGCGACTGGCCGCCGAGATCGGCTACGTCGGCGCCGGCACGTGCGAATTCCTGGTCCAGGGCGACGAATTCTTCTTCCTGGAGATGAACACCCGACTGCAGGTCGAGCACACCGTGACCGAGCAGGTCACCGGGCTCGATCTGGTTGCGCTGCAACTCGATGTCGCCGCGGGTGCACCGTTGCCGATCACTCAGGCCGATGTCACCTACACCGGCCATGCCATCCAGGCCCGAGTGTGCGCCGAGGATCCGCACGCCGGTTGGCTCCCCAGCACCGGCCGTATCGACCGATACTGGCATCCGGCCGATGACGGGGTGCGCTATGAGGACGGCGTTGCCTCGGGCAGCACCGTCAGCCCTTACTACGACTCGATGATCACCAAGATCATCGCCACCGGCCGCACCCGCCTGGACGCCATCAACACGCTGCGCGCCGCGTTGACCGCCCTGGAGCTGCACGGCCCGGCCACCAATGTGGTTGCGCTGCGGTCGGTCCTGTCTGACGCCGATTACCGCAGCGGCGAGGTGACGGTCAACTGGCTCGAACAGCGCGCTGATCTGGCTGCTGCCCGACCACTTCCACCGCATACGCTGGCAGCCGCCGTCATCAGTTCGATCGACGCCGAATCCGACCGGTTCGCGCTGCCCTCGGCCTGGTCGAACACCGCGCGCCCGCCGGTGCAGTTGACCGTCACCGACGATCACGGCGCCAACTACCAGGTCGATTACCGCCCGCCCGCGCGTTGCGACGAGATATTCGGCCTGTTTCGCATCGACGGCGTCGAGCACACCGTGCGCGCGCTGGCCAGTGACGGTGAACGCCACCGGGTCGAAGTCGACGGCATCGCCCGTAATCAGTGGGTGCGCTCCGATGGCGATATCGACTCCGATACCCAAACTCGGGTGTGGGTCAACGGAACCGACGGTCAGAGCTCGTTCACCGTCGCACCGCGGTTCAGCGAATCCAGCATCGACAGTATCGTCGGTGGCCCCACCTCCCCGATGCCCGGCACCGTGTTGTCGGTGTATGTCACCGCCGGCCAAGAGGTTTCGGCCGGTGATCGACTGGTCGTCGTAGAGGCGATGAAGATGGAACACGTAATCCGCGCCTCCGCGGATTCGGTGGTGACCGGCGTGCTGGTCGAGGCCGGACAGTCCGTCACCGCCGGGCGGGTTCTGGTGGAGCTCGAGGACCGGTCATGATCACCGGCACGGCCGACCGTCCGGTCCGGATCGCCAACTGTTCCGGCTTCTTCGGCGACCGCATCGGTGCGGCCGCGCAGCTGCTCGACAGCGGCGAGCAGATCGACGTGCTGACCGGCGACTGGCTCGCCGAACTCACCATGTCGATCCTGGCCAAGAGCCGCGGTCGAGGCCGGGCCGGGTACGCCGGCACCTTCATCACCCAGATGGATCAGGTGTTGGGCACCTGCCTGCGGCGCGGCATCAAGGTGGTGGCCAACGCCGGCGGCATCGACCCGCAGGGCTGCGCTGATCACGTGCGCGCCATCGCCGAGCGGCTGGGTGTGCCGATCGCGGTGGCTGTCGTCGACGGTGACAACCTGACGGACCGAATCGACGAATTGCGGTCCGCCGGTGAGGTTCTTCGCCACCTGGATACCGGACAGGCCTGGAGTATCGATGCCGGTGAGGTGATAGCGGCCAATGCCTATCTCGGTGGACATGCCATCACCGCCGGGCTGGCCGCGGGCGCCGAGGTGGTGATCACCGGTCGAGTTGCCGATGCCGCAGTTGTCTCCGGGGCGGCGGCCTGGTGGCACGGCTGGTCCCCCGATGACTTCGACGCGCTGGCCGGGGCGACCATCGCCGGTCACGCGATCGAATGCGGCACACAGGTCACCGGGGGCAACCTGGCGTTCTTCACCGAGGTGGCCGACCTGACCGAGCCGGGCTTCCCGATCGCCGAGATAGCCCACGACGGCAGCAGTGTCATCACCAAACCTGCGAACACCGGCGGAGCGGTGTCGCTGGACTCGCTCTCCGCACAGCTGCTCTACGAGATCGCCGGCCCACGCTACCCGGTACCCGACGTGGTGGCCCGTTTCGACAGCGTGCGGCTCAATCAGCTTGGCCCGGACCGCGTGCAAATCTCGGCCGCTCACGGCGAGCTGGCGCCCGCGCAGGCGAAAGCGCTACTCACCTTCCCGGGCGGCTATCGAAACGCGATGACACTGGCGATCACCGGCGCCCAGCGGCATGCCAAGGCCGAGCTCGGCGAGCGGGCAGTGTGGGCGCAAATTCCAGGTGGCCGCGAACGTTTTGCAGAGTCGATGGTCGAGGTGGTCGGTGCGAGCCTGGACTCTGACGCCCCCGGCGACCAAAGCTACCTGCGGATCTCAGTCGCCGACCCGCACGCCGACGCGGTCGGCCGCGAATTCTCGTCGGCGGTCGTAGCTACCGCTCTCGGCAGCTATCCGGGGCTGTATCTGACGGCGCCACCGGGCGCGGCCAGCGCGTTCATGGTGGGATGGCCCACGCTGATCGACGTGGGACACCTGCACCCCCGTGTGCAGCTCGATGGTAAGTCGCTCGTGGTGGCCAAGCCCAAAGCCACCGCATCACTGATCACCGATCAGCCCCGCGAACCGTCCGCGAAAGACGATGTCGCCGATACGGACCTCATCGAGATCCGTATCGGGCAGTACCTGGGCGCCCGCTCGGGCGATAAGGGCGGCAACGCGAATCTGGGTCTGTGGGTCCGAGACGCGCGTCACCTACCACTGCTCGACTACCTGAGCGCTCCCGCCCGTCTCCCGCAGCTCTTCCCGGAATTCGAAGGTCATCCGATGAAGGTCTTCCCCCTGCCGAACCTGCTCGCCGCGAATATCGTCGTGGTCGGTTTCCTGGGCAACGGGGTGGCCGCCTCGCTGCGCGAGGACCCGCAGGCCAAGAGTCTCGGTGAACGTTTCCGCGCGGCCCGCACACCGGTTCCTGCCGCACTCCTGCCCGACCTGATCTCCACGGAGGCCTGATGCAATTCACCGAAGAGCACGACCTGTTCCGCGCCAGTGTCCGCGAGATGCTGGCCAAGACCGTCGAGCCGCATTACGAAGAGTGGGAGCAGCGCGGCCAGTTCCCCGCCCATGAAATCTTCCCCGAATTTGCCAAGCTGGGTCTGCTCGGCCTGGAGTACGACCCCGCTTACGGCGGTGAGGGCGCCGATCACTGGTTTTCGGTGATCGCCTGCGAGGAGTTCGGCCGACTATCTGGTAACGGAATCCCGATGGCGTACAACGTGCAGGCGAACATGGCCACGCCGTCCCTGCATGCGCACGGCAGCGACGAACTCAAGCGTGAATTCCTCGCGCCGGCGATCGCCGGCGAACTGGTCTGCTCGATCGCGGTGACCGAACCCGACGCCGGCTCCGATGTCGCGGGCATCCGCACCAAAGCCGTTCGCGACGGCGATGATTGGTTGATCAGCGGCGCCAAGACCTATATCACCAACGGTGTCCAGGGTGACTGGTTATGCCTGCTGGTACGTACGTCCGACGAAGGCGGCTACCGCGGAATGAGCCAGGTCATCGTCCCGAACAACAGCCCCGGCCTGACCGTGAGCCGATCCCTGAAGAAGCTCGGCAACTGGTGCTCGGACACCGCCGAGCTCACCTTCGACAACGTGCGGGTGCCGATGCGCAACACGATCGGTGAAATCGGGCGCGGCTTCCAGCAGCAGATGGAGCAGTTCCAGACCGAACGCATCAGCGCCGTCTACCAGGCCATCGGCCAGATGCAGACCGCGATCGATCAGACGGTGGACTACCTGCAGGACCGTCCGGCATTCGGCGGCAAACTGATCGACAACCAGTACCTGCAATACACCCTGGCCGAACTGGCGTGTGAGGTCGACGCCCTCAAGCAGTACGCCTACTCGTGTGCCGAACTCATCGTTGCCGGCACCGATGTCACGCGCCGGACCAGCAGTGCAAAACTGCTGACTGGAAAGCTGATTCGTCGAGTGGCCGATACCTGCCTGCAGTATCACGGTGGTATGGGCTATATGGCGGAGACCTGGACGTCACGCTTTTTCCGCGATTCCCGTCTGCTCTCGATCGGCGGTGGTGCCGACGAAGTCATGCTGCGGGTCCTCGCCCGTGACGTCACCAGCAAGCGGTTCTTCTCCTAAACACCGCAAAAGACCCACACCCCCGTCACTTCGAAAGAAAGTAGGCCAACGATGACTACCTCCGAGACCACAACCGAACGGGTGCGGCTGGAAAAAGACCACGAGACCCACATCGCGAGGATCACCATCTCCAATCCGGAGAAGAAGAACGCGATGGCACCCGAGGATTGCGAGCTGATGGGCCGCCTGCTCGATGACGTCGCTGACGACGACGCCATCAAAGTCGTGATCATCCGGGGCGAGGGTGGCGTTTTCACCACCGGCGTCGACCTCAACCGAGCCTATGGCTGGTACAGCACGCCGGGGGATGACCGTCGGCCGAGCCAACGGCGGCGGCTCACCATCGATCGCAAGGGCCAGCGGATGTTCCACGAGTTCATCGGCTTTCCCAAGGTCACTGTCGTGCAGCTCGAGTCCTACGCCCTGGGATTGGGTTTCGAGTTGGCGCTCTCTGCCGACCTGGTCGTCGCATCCCGCCAGGCCAAGATCGGTATGCCCGCAGCACGTTTCCTGGGCCCGGTACTGGGCAATGTCGCTTTATTCCTGCATCGGCTTGGCCCCGTCGTCATGCGCGACCTCATGCTGACCGGCCGGATGGCCGCCGCCGAGGAATTCGAGTCGATGAAGCTGTTCACCCGGTTCGTCGACGAAGTCGACGTGGCCGCCGAGACTGAAGCGTTGGCCGCCCAGGTCGCCAAGATGCCGGCCGATGGCATCACCATCGCCAAGGAGGCTTACCGTTTGGTCGAGGCAAGCTCGGCGCTCGGCCTGGAAGAGACGACGGCTTACCTGTTCCATAGCTACGGTACTAACTTGCGGTTCGAGCCTGATGAGTTCAATTTCGTCAAAGAGCGTAAGACGAGCGGTACCAGCCAAGCCTTCAAGAAGCGCGATGAACACTTCGGAACCGGGAGCGCAGCACAATGACATCTGAGACGGCGAGCCAAAGAGCCCACTCGCGCACCTTGCCGGACAAGGTCTTCGTCATCGGTGGTAGCCGGGGAATCGGACGGTCGACGGTGATCCAGCTGACCGCGGCCGGAATCCACTGCGCCATCGGATATCTCGAGAACGACGCCGCGGCCAAACAGACCCAGGCGCTGGCCCGCGCCAGCGGCGGCCCCGAACCGGTGCTGGTACGCGGCGACCTGGGTACCGATGCCGCGGGCTTCGTAGGCGCCGCAATCGAGACGCTGGGAGGCCTGGGTGGATTGGTCACCACCGCGGTGCCGATCATCGCCGGCCGCACCCTGAAGGTCACCCGGGAGGAATACGACCGCGTCTTCGACGTCCAGGTGTGGGGCCTGTGGGAAGCGATCCGCACCGCGTTGCCCGAGCTGGAGAAGGACGGTGGCTCGGTTGTCGCGGTCAGCAGCCTCGGCGCCAACCACTACGCCCGCTACTACGGGGCCATCGGCCCAGCTAAGGCCGCGATGGAAAACCTGGTGCGCTACTTCGGCGCCGAACTGGGCCCCAAAGGTGTTCGTGTCAATGGGATCTCTCCGTCTCTGGTAGACAATCCTGGCCACGGCGGCGAGGACATCATCGCCGGGGTAGCCGATATGCAGGCGGCGGTGGCACAGAAGACCCCGCTGCGACGGTTGGGGCATCCCGATGAGCTCGCGTCGGTCATCGTCTCGTTGTTGTCCAGCGACTTCCAGTTCGTCACCGGACTGACCATCCCGGTCGACGGCGGTTACAGCCTGCTGGCCTGAGCGCCGACGGATAGGAAAGGTAGTCCCATGCGCTTCCGTCTCGACGAGTCCGAATCCCGACGACGCGACGATTTGCGCTTGCATATCGACGAATTCAGCACCGAAGACATGGCCGCGATACATGCGGAGATGACCGAACTGGAGAGTGACCGCCAGGCGCCGACCGCGTTCCACCCCTGGCTAGTGCGTCAGGATGTCATCGGATTGGGCTGGCCGGAGCCCCACGGCCGGCCCGCCACCCAGACCGACCGTTTCATCGCCCACGAGGAGATGGACTCAGCCGGATTGCCCACCTACGGCTTGGAGCAGGCCGAGGCCGTCGGCTGGATGCTGGCTACTTTCGGGCCCGATGAACTCGCCGGCGAACATCTTCCGCATGTCCTCGACGCCTCTTGGAACTATGCGGGCGGCTACAGCGAGCCCGAAGCGGGCAGTGACATGCTGGCCCTGCGCACGAAGGCCACCCGCAACGACAGCGGTGACTTCATCGTCAGCGGGCAGAAGATGTGGACCTCGGGCGCGCACCTCGCCGATTGGATCTTCACCCTGGTCCGAACCGACCCGGACAGCACCCGGCATAGAGGGCTGTCGCTGCTGATGATCGACGCGCATGCCCCGGGTGTGACCATCCAACCCGTACGGGTGATGGGCGGATGGCGGGTCAACGCATGCTTTTTCGACGAAGCGATTGTGCCGGCCCACAACCTCATCGGCGAAGAGGGCCAGGCCTGGTCGATGATGTCTCGGGCACTGGACATGGAGCGATCGATGAGCTTCGGCGGGCGCGAGGCCCGGCTGTTGCTGGCCCGTTATCTGCACCGCATCGGCGAGCGTGGTATCGAACTGGACGAGGCCGAGTACCGGCAGATCGGCGAGTTCGTCATGGAACTGCAGGCCGAACGCCTCCTTGGTCAACAGGTGGTGGCCTTGGGCGAGCGCGATGAATCGGCCAGCGGCGAAGCATCGATGAGCAAGCTGCACGGACCGGCCGCCGCGCAACGGGTGGCGCAGTGGCTGGTCGATGCTCTTGGACCGGACGCATACACCATGGACAGCGGCGACCGGCTGGCTGAGGACGCCGAGCATTTTCTGCGGGCGTCCACGGTCTTGTCGATCATCGGCGGTACCAGCGAAATTCAACGCAACATCATCGCCCAACGTTGGCTCGGACTGCCTCGGGGCTGAGGGGACGCTTGGGATGGATCTCGGTTTGAAGGGCAAGGTTGCACTGGTTCTGGGCGCTACTCAGGGCATGGGGCGAGCCACCGCTATGCGGCTCGCCGGTGAAGGTGTGCACTTGATCGTGTGCTCACGCGGCCACGTGGAGGGCGACGAACACTACAGCTACACCGCCAAGCCCGCCCTGGAGGCCGTGGCGGCCGATGCCCGCGCTGCCGGCGCGACATCGACGTCGGCGATCCCCGCCGACCTCACCGAGGCCGGCCAGGCCGAGCACCTGATCGCGGCCATCGCCGACCAGCACGGCCGGCTCGACATCCTGGTCAATACCGTGGGGCTGTGCGAACTCGGGGAATCGGTCACCGAGCCGGACGACTGGTGGGACCGCTCGTATCAGTCGGTACTGATGACCTCGGTGCGCGCCTGCCGCGCCGGGGTACCGCTGATGCTGCGATCGGGCGGTGGGTCCATCGTGACCACCTCGGCCATGTCGATGCGGCATTTCGTCCCGCGGATCGCGCACTATTCGGCACAGAAAGCGGCCCTGGCCCATTTCACCAAAAACCTCGCCCGCGAATATGGCCCGCAGGGCATCCGCGCCAATGCGGTGCTGCCGGGCATGATCGTCAACGAGCAGATCGCCGAGAAGCGCCGGCACTGGATGGCCAACACCGGCGGTGACGAGGACGATTACTTCGCCGACGCCAATGCGCGCTGGCATCAGGCCACCTGGGGCACCCGGCTCGGCGTGCCCGACGATATCGCCGACGCCATCACCTTCCTGGTGTCGCAGCGAGCCAGTTACATCAACGGTGTGCTGCTCAATGTCGACGGTGGGTCCGAGTACCTCTGACGGGGGGATAGCGCCCCTGCTATCGCCCGTCCCGACCGGTCGCCGATGAGCACGCGAATTTTGTGACAACTACCCGACCCGGGTGACCGTGCCGCGTGTGCCGTCGACCTCGACTAGGTCCCCGTCGTGCAAGTCGAGCGTCGCGCTGTTGGTTCCCACCACACAGGGCACGCCGAATTCACGGGCCACGATCGCCGCGTGCGAGTGCAGACCACCCACATCGGTGATGACCGCGGCAACGCACCCAAACAGCGGCGTCCATCCCACATCGGTGACCCGGACCACCAGGATGGTGTCGGGCTCGATATCGTCGATATCCTCGGCCGACGCCACCACACGGACAGGTCCGCGCACTCGCCCGGGCGAAGCGCCCACACCGTGCAAGATGTCGATGTGGGTGGAAGCAACCGAATTCAGCGGCTCCCAGTGCCTGGTGAACATCGGCGGCAAGTGCAGCCCGGCCAACCGCTTCCGCTCAGCTCGGCGGCCGGCAATCCGGTCGGCGAACAGCGCAGGAGCCGCGATCTCTTCTGGTGTCAGATAGAAGACGTCGCCGATCTCGTCGAATACTCCCGCGTCGACCTGGCGGCGTCCCACCTCACGCAGGGCCCGCCGGAGCAGGTGGGTGCTGCGCATCGTGACGTCCTTCGAGCGCTCACGCCTGCGTACCGCGGCGTTGAGCATGCCCACCGCACGCTTCGATGCCCCGGAGAGCGCGGTCGCGGTGGCTGCGGTGCGGGCCGGAACATCAAGGGCCATCCGAATCACGTCGATCAGTTGCGCCGGGCGGTCGCCGTACATCGGGTTCGCGAGCTCGGTCTCACCGGGGCCTCGATGGCCGGCCTCGGCGATCAGCTTCCAGAAGGCCGCGGCGAACATCGGGTCGAGGTCGTCGAGCCGCTTGAGCAGACCCTCGGACGGTTCGTCGCGCAAGATTCTCGCGGTGCGTGGTTGTGCCTGTGCAAGATCGGCCAGATGACGGACGCCGAAGAGCAGCGAGGCACTGGCCAAACCTTCTGCCCCACCGCGCATCGCGCCCAGACCGAGATTGGGCGAGACTTTGCGTACCAGTGCCTGGGCGGCTGAGGCGACGAGGTTGGTGGTCGTGCTGTACGCCCAAGAATCGAGCGTGAGTTCGCGCACCGAATCGATCAGCGTCAACAAGGCGTTGCGATCCAGCTCCAGCAGGGCCGCGTCGGTGACATTCATGGCGAGCAGGCGCGCATCGATGTCGGCGATTCTGCGCCCGCTGCCGGCCATCCGCAACACCGCAGTGGGCATACCCAGCACCGAACGCACCGAGGTCAGCACCGAGACGCGCTTATCGGTGGTCTCCGGGACATGGGCAATGCCCAGGATGTGCTCGTCGACGTCCCGAGCATTGGTGCCCGGCATCGCCGCGGCCATGGCGTGCACCACCGAGAGGTTGGTGTATAGCCGGTGCCCGACCGATGAGATACCCAATGTACGTTGGGCCGCAATAACATCAGCGTCGCGCATCCCGAGCACCTCGACCTGGATGGCCCCAGCCAACCGTAACGCATCGCGGCCTACCAACAGTGACATCGGGGTGAGTGTGCCACCGAATGCCTCCCCCACGTTCGCCGTCGTCAGCGTGGGAAAGCGATCGTCGATGAAATCATCGAATTCTCCGCGCAGCCCGGCAGGCGCCGGGTCGACGCGATGTTCCTCCGGCGGAAGGTGATCGCGCGTCCACCGGTGATCGGGAGCCGGCGTACGCCATGGGATGGGGACCTTCGCGGTACCGAGATAGGTCACCGCCCGCACTCCCGCGCGTGCATCGGCTAGCGCCGACCCCGAGTCGTACACCGGCGTGTACCCCCACTCACCGGCCATCCGCCTGGTGTCCAGCGTCGGCATGTACCGGAACCCGTCCAGATCGGCCGGGCTCAGCTCGAGCAGGTCAGCACGCCAAGCCATACCCGCGCCCGAACGCAGTGCCTTGAAGGGCAATTTGATCAGCGGCTTGCCCAGTATTTCGGCGATTTCTTCGATCGTGAGCCCGGTATCAAGCGGACCTACGTTGACGATTCCGGTGCGGTCGCCGAGCGTGGCCTGGGCGTGGAAACGGCCGACGTCATCGGTATGCAGGAACTGCCAGGGACGCATCACCCCGGTGGGCGCGACCAACATCGGGTGCGCCAGGAATCGGAACTCGTAATTGTCCATGTCCCGGCCGGCCACCACACACGTTCGGGTGATCACCGACGGGATGCCGGACTGCGTGATGAGCTCCTCACATTGCGCCTTGTGCCGCGCGTAGAGCACATCCGGGTGCGGACGCAGTGGATGCTCCTCGGGAATCACCTCAGGGTTGTCCGGCCAGGGTCCGTAGGCCAGGGTCGAGGAGGTGAAGACCAGGTGGTTAGCGCCCGTAGATTCCATGGCACGCAGCACGTTTCGCGTACCACCGATGTTGATGTCCTCCACTCCCGTCGATGACCGCAGCGGTGCGAGCAGGAAGGCCAGGTGTATCACCCGTTCACAGCCCTGCATGGCACGTTCAACGGCCTCGATATCGCGGATGTCACCGCTGATGGAATTCACTCCCGGAATATCAACGGTTCGCCGCGCCAGCGCCACCACGTCGGCGCCCTGGCGCACCAGGTCACGACAGATGACGCGGCCGAAGACCCCGCTGGCCCCGGTGACGAGGACCCGCATCAGCGGACCCGCTCCGGAAAAACTTCCTGCCAGGCCCAGTGCCGCTTAAGTTTCCGGGTCTCGCCGACCCGGCGGATCACGCCGGTGTGGCCGGACCATCCCGGGCGAGCGGCCGAGAAGTCAACCATCTTGCCGTTCGGATCGGTGACGAACTCCCAGGGTCGTCCATCGCCGACATCGAAGGTGATCCGATCCACGAATTCCTCGTCGCGCCACTCGATCGCCTCCTGCACAGACGCTGAATTCACCAGAACCGCATCGGCCGAGGACACCGCCACGAACCGGAAACGATCGGCGCCGATACTCATGTGCCCCCATTCGATAGAGCCGTCATCGTATTCGTTCGCGAAGACATTCCAGCCGCCCTGCAGGCGCATCCAGATGGCGCTGTTGTTCCAGCCGACACCGTTTGGCAGATAACTGTGGTCGACGGCGAAAAAGCCGGTGACCCGCTTGCCGAGCATGGTGCCCTCGGCCAGGTACGGCGTGGAGGTGTAGAAGCACGCGCCCGACTCGCCGGGCACGCCGCCTTCGCCCTCTGCGGTACGCCACGGCACGTAGACCTGGAAGCCCGGGGCGGCCAGGGTACCGCTGATGTTCAGCAGGGGCCCCTCGAGGCCATGCTCACGCCACAGGAAGTCGTGATCACCTAGCTGCACTTCGAAATTCGCGCCACGCGACGAGCCGCCCACGAAGGTCTCCCGGCCATCGACGTAGCCGCGTTCGACCTTGCACCCCTTGGCCCCCTGGGCACTGGCCGGGTGCACGCGCAGTCCGGTGTCATCGGCCGCCATGATCGAGATGTCGCGAGTGGTGTACGTGATCGCCTTACGGATGAAGGCAAATTCTTCGCCGTCGTCGGTACGCATGATCCCGTAGAAGTAGGTGCCCTCCAGCGGCAGGCCAAAGTAGGACTTGTGCAACAGGTGCTGGTCGGCTTCCGGGCGGAAGAATCCGACCAGGGGCTGATGGTCGAAATCTGCACGGCGGGGGAAGTCTTGCGTCATCGGCGACGTCCTCTCAGGGGATTGGGAACGCTCTGCGGCCCAGTCAAGTATTTAACTACAGTCATTGCAGTTAATTGATTGTCCTGAAGCTACACCGCATCCCCACATAGCAGCAAGAGTCTCAATCGGCCGCGAGTAACCGGCCGTCCAAAAGGAAGTCGACAAGCCGGCGAGCATCGGCCCCAGCGTCGGTCAACCGCTCCGGGAACGCCATGTGCGTATAGATGCCCTCCAGCATGGTGGCGCCGGTCAGGCTGCGGAGGAATTCGGCCGACGCGACATCGGCACGCCACTCCCCTCGCGCCACTCCACGTTTGAGAACCTCGGTGGCGCTCTGCAGCCGAACGGTGTTGATCTTCTCCCATTCCCGTCGCAACACTTGGTCGTCGCGACTGTCGAGCACGATGCGGAACGTCGCTATGCCGTGGACGCTGGAGAATCCTTCGAGCATCTGCTGAGTCACTGAGACCAGCTGATCGCGGGCACTCCCCTCGTCGGCCACCTCGAGACCGGCATCGAAGGTCTGCACAGCAGCCAGCAGCAGATCTTCCTTTGTGGGCCAACGCGCATACACCGCAGGTCGGCTGCAGCAGGCGGTCTTGGCCACCAGATCGACGGTGAAACCCGCCTTGCCGTGGGCGGCGTACACGCGCAAGGCAGCATCCAGAACCCGCGGATCCAGGTCGGGATCACGCGGTCGGCCCCGACCCGCACTCGACGTTCGACGTACCGTCACGCCGGGATTGTTACATGCCACTACAAGTCAGCGCGCTTCTCTGGCCCAGCGCGGCAGCTCGAATCCACGATCGAACTGCCACAGGTCAGAAACCTCTGAACGAGTCGCCGGGTCGGCCAGCGTTCGGGCCATCGCACCCAAGGTTGGCATCGGATCGCCCATAGCCGCACTCCACGCCCGGATCCGGCGCGAATACAGTTGGCAGTCGGCCTCAACGGTGAACCCATACCCGCCAAGCGCTTGGTGCACGATGCTGGCAGCTTGCCGCGACGCCGACCGCGCCTTAGCCGCCGCCATCGCGGCCCCGAACAACGGGACCGCGCCATCACAATCGGCTAGGTAGGCGGCATGCCGGGTCAGCAGATCGGCGGCTTGTACCGCCGTCGCGGCCTCGGCGAGCGGATGAGCCACCCCCTGGAAGCTGCCGATCGGAACACCGAACTGACGGCGCTCGGACACATACCCGACTCCGTAACGGATCAGCGCCTGCGCAGCCCCGACCAACTGCGCGGCTTCGAGTAGAAACCCCCAGGAGCGCACCGCATCCAGGTCCCCTTCCACCTCTGCACCAGCGACCTCACCGACCACCACCACGAGTTCTCCGCCGGCGCTGCGCCTCACGTCGTTCGACGCCTCGCCGATGGCGATCCGCGCGCCGGCGGCCACCGCGATTCGCGGCAATCCGACCGGAACCGTCTCCCGATCAACGCCATTGGCTACATCCGCCTCGCCGAGCACCACCCGCGCCGCCGTCGATGATACGAACGGTACCGGCGCCAAGCGAGCACCTAGGCATGCCGCTGCCCTGGCCAGCAGAATAGGCTCGTGCGGCAAGTCCCCCAATCCGAACTCACGCAACGCCCGACTGAGATCATCGCGACGGTCGACAGATTCGGCCCCCTCGCCCTCCATCACCCGAAGCGCATCTGGCGAGCAGTACCTGGCCAGGATGCCGTCCAGCGCATCCGCAAGTTCCTCGGCCTCTTCCGGCCAACGTTCATCGAACAAGGCTCACTCCAAGCCACTACACGAACAATGTGACAACCAGGTTATAGTATTCATGTGCAGCATGACACCGGGGCGCCGTCTCCCACCGGCCTCGACGAACTCGACATCGACTTGTCCGAGGCTGACGCCGCCTTCGGTGCGGCATGGTCGAGCTGGCTGGACGCGAATCTCCCGGCGATACATGCCGATTACGCGACGGCGACATCCGCCGCGGACAAACACGCCCTGGCCCGCAAGTGGCAGGCGCAGATGTCTAAGGGACGATGGGCCGCAATCCACTGGCCACCGGAGTTCGGTGGCCGATCGGCCACCGCCCGCCAGCAACTGCTCTACTACTTGATCTCGGCCGAGCGTCGGGTACCACCGCTTGCCGGGCGCATCGGGCTCAACCTCTGCGGTCCCACTCTGATCGCTCATGGCACTCCCGAACAACAGCAACGCTTCCTGCCCCCGATGCTCGACGCCAGCGAGGTGTGGTGTCAAGGATTCTCCGAGCCCGGCGCAGGGTCGGACCTGGCCTCGCTGAGTACCCGAGGTGAGATCGACGGCGACGAGCTGGTCATCTCCGGTCAGAAGATCTGGACCTCCGGAGCCCAGGTCGCCGACTGGATGTTCGCGCTGGTACGCACCGATCCCGACGCGCCAAAGCGCCAGGGCATCAGCTTCGTGCTGGTGCCGATGCACGCACCGGGTGTCGATGTGCGGCCAATCCGCCAGATCTCCGGCGATGCCGAGTTCAACGAGGTCTTCCTCGACGATGTCCGGGTGCCGCTGACCAACGTGGTCGGCCGACTCAACGACGGCTGGAACGTCACCCGCACCACGTTGGCCAACGAACGCGCGATCTTGTTCATGGGTCAGCAGATGGCGCTGACCGCCACGCTGCGCAAGACGATCTCGATGGCGAAAACACCCGATCCGTTCGGTGTGCGCGCCGCCGACAATCCACATCTGCGCGACCGCATCGCCCAAGGGTGGATCGACGTCGAACTGGTGCGACTCAACGGCATGCGCAACCTGGCCAAGGTGCTCTCCGGCCGAGAGCCCGGGCCCGAAGGGGCGATGTCGAAGCTGTTCGGTCAGCACACCGAGCAGAGTCTGCACGAACTCGCTCTCGATCTGGGCGGCGAATTCGCCATCCTCGATCGTGGTGCCGACAGCGCGCCCCACAAGGGCAAGTGGGCGCTTGGCTGGCTGCGCACCCGCGCGTCGACCATCGGTGGCGGCACTTCCGAAATTCAACGTAACGTGCTGGCCGAGCGCATTCTCGGCCAGCCCCGAGATCCATGGGCCGATGCATAGATGAAGTTTGAGTTCACCGACGAACACGAGGCCCTGCGCAGCCTGCTGCACGACGTCTGCACACGGGAGGGCGACGCCCGGACGGTCTACGACACCGATATCACCATCGATGGCCGGCTGTGGTCGGCGTTCGGCACTTCCGGACTGCTGGGGGTCGGCGCACCCGAAGTGTACGAGGGGGGCGGCGCCGGACCGGTCGAGCAAGTACTGATCGCCGAAGAACTGGGTCGTGTCGCAGGCGCTATCCCCTTCAGTGAACACACCGCCGCTGCCGATACCATCGCGCGACTGGGCTCCGACGATCAATGCAAAAGGCTTCTGGTCCCGCTCAATCGTGCCGAGCAGGTCGCCGGGATCGTGCTGCCCACCAAGGCCAATCTGGCCCGTATCAATGCCCGTACCGACGGTAACGGTTGGCGACTCGATGGCCGACTGCCACTGATCCCCAACGCCGCCGCGACAAACGTCTTGGTGGTTTCGGCGGTCATCGACGAGCAGGTGCGCTGGTTGGTCAGCGACGGCGCTGCGGTCACCGCACTGGCCACCGTCGACCGCACCCGACCGGCGGCGGCCATCGAATTCTCCGGCGCGGCGGCCGAACTGCTGGCCGTCGACGAGACACTCGGCCGCCCAAACGAACTCCTGTGGACACTCGCCGCAGCCGAAGCTGTTGGCGCCGCATCGACGGCGCTTGACATCACTGCACGGTATACCACCGAACGTCACCAGTTCGGGCTGCCGATCGGCACGTTCCAGGCGGTCAAACACCGCCTCGCGGACATGCTGGTGGCGGTCGAGAATTCCCGATCGGCGGTCTATGCCGCCGCCTGGGCGCTGGCCGAAGAAGGACGCGCCGGCCGGACCGCATCACTGGCGCAGGCCGTGGCAACCGGATCGGCCATCGAGGTCGTCAGCAGCGCGGTTCAGCTGCACGGTGGTATAGGCGTGACGTGGGAATGCGACCTGCACCTGTACCTGCGCCGAGCCAAGGCGCTGGAGGTCACCTACGGTTCGCCCGCCGAGCACCGGGCGCACATCGCCGAGAGTCTGCTCGACTCATGACGCAGGTGGTTGGCGCTGCCATGAACCTGTTGAGGTCAACGCCGAACAACGCGCAAACGTTGGCAAATGCGGCGGGTACCGGCGAGGTCAGCACCCCGCCGTAATCGATCAACAGCGTGGGCACAGCTGCACCCGAATTCGACACATCGACCTCCAGATCAGGGGACGGCAGAGCCCTCGTTGAGTTCGCGCGCCAATTCGCGCCGCAAAATCTTGCCGGTCGGCGACACCGGAAGTTCGGTGCGGAACACCACGCGGTCGGGCGTCCGCGAACCACGCAACCGGGCACGGACCCAGTCACGCAGTTCCTCGACGGCCGGGTCGGTATCCGGTTCGGCCACCACCACGGCCACGATGATCTGGCCCCATCCGGGGTCGTCGGCACCCACCACGGCGACCTGGTGGACCGAAGGGTGTTCGACCAGGACGTCCTCCAGCTCGCCGGGAGCGATGTTCTCCCCGCCCCGGATGATGGTGTCGTCGCTGCGGCCGTGCACGAACAGGTAGCCGCCGTCGTCTATGGTCGCCAGATCCTTGGTGGGGAACCATCCTTCGGCGTCCAGCACCGATCCGATCTCGGCGTAGCGGCCCGACACCTGCGGTCCGCGCAGGTACAGCTCACCTGTGCCGTCGGCAGCCAGGACCTGCCCTTGTTCGTCACGGATCTGCACCTCGATCCCCGGTACCGGGCGCCCCACCGAGCCGAGTCTGTGCACCGCGACCGTATCGTCGGCATCGAGCGCGGCCCAATGGTCCTCGGGCGTCAGGATCGCGACCGTCGAACTGGTCTCGGTCAGCCCGTATGCGTTGACGAAGCCGACATGAGGTAACAGCGCCAGTGCCTTTCGCACCAGGGGTAGCGGAACCCGCGAGCCGCCGTAGGCGAGGGTGCACAGCGAGCTCAGGGGTGCAGGCTGCCGTTGCAGCACCGACACGATGCGGTCGAGCATGGTCGGTACCACCGTCGCCGAAGTGACCTGCTCGGTGTCGATCAGCTCGATCCACGCGGCCGGATCGAAGGTCGGCAGATAGACCAACCGGCGCCCGGCGTACAGGTTCGACAACACCGCCCCGACACCGGCGATGTGATAGGGCGGCACACACACGAGTGCAGCGTCTTCCGGTTCCGCCGAATCGAATTCGACAGTGCCGGTGACATAACTGAACAGGTTGTCGTGGGTCAGCTCGACTGCCTTGGGTCGAGCGGTGGTCCCCGACGTGAAGAGGACGACCCCGACGTCATCGCTGTCGGCCACCGCGTCCACGTGGTCGGCCTTCTCAGCACGGCGCAGGAATTCGGCGCTGTCGACGACCTCGACCGCCGATGCTGCATCGACCGCATCGCGATACTGCGGGTCGGCGACCACCAGTGGTGCCGGCAGCCGCGCCAGCAGGCCATCGAGACCGTCGGCGCCCAGCCGATAGTTCAACGGGCAGAACGGAACCGCTGCCAGCGCGGCCGAGAACAGCAGTGCCGGCAGCATGGCACCGCCGACCCCGATGTACACCAGGGTGCGGGCACCACTTGCGGCGATCACCCCGGCGCCACCCCCGGCGAGGGCACCGAGCTGACCAGCCGACCATCGATGCTGACCATCGACGACGGCGATCCGGTCGGCATCACCCGAGGCCATCTCGAGCAGGAGCGAGAGAGTCAACCGTCCACCCTTTCGTGCATGCGCGGGCGCCGACCGGCCACCGCGTTGATCCGTCAGTTATTTGCAGCGTCAGTCGCTGGCCGGCAACGGCGCAGCAGTCTTGAGGGTCATGGCGGTCGAACCGACCGCCAGTGTCCCGGTACCGGCACGGGTCACCAGCACTTCGGCACCGGATGCATCGACGTAGCGTTTGCCCATTACGACACCCGCAGACCAATCCGGTTCCAGCGCCAGCCCATCGGCGTGCGCCGATCCGATTGGCACCATCGGGTGGCCGCCGGCGCGCAGGTCGTCGAGGCTGTCGGTGGCTTTCACCACGATGACCTGTGTGTCGCAGACCTGACTTTCCAGTCGTGCGCCGTTCTTGATCACGGGCCATTCTCCTCAAACCTCGACCGCCCCTGAGGGGCACAATATCGCCATAATAATACAACCTGGTTATATCTATTGATATTGCGTACAGGTACCAGCCGACTCTCTGGCGACCAGTGCGCATCTGCGCAGGCGCTCCGCAATACCATCGAACAAACACGTCAGGAGGGGCCGCGGTAGCGAGTCGGCCGGGCACTCCTGCTCGACATCAGGACCAGGATGAGCCAGACAACGAGCACCGGCGCGGGCCGTCCGCGCGATCCCCTGTTGGAGCAACGGGTGCGTAACGCCGCGGTGCAACTCTACGGCCGGGTCGGCTGGGCCGGATTCACCATCGACACCGTCGCCCGGGAAGCTCGGGTCGGCAAGTCCTCGATCTATCTTCGCTGGTCGGACAATACCGCGCTGCTCCTGGACACCCTCGAGGCCCGCATCGCCGTACCGTATGACATCGACACCGGTTCTGTGCGCGGCGATCTGCTGGCGATCGCTCGCAGCATCTTTGCGCTACTGACCGGCGATGCGGGTGACGCGTTACTGCGACTGTCCGCCGAGGGACGGCTGGTCCCCGAACTCGCCCCGCGCTGGGAAGACTTCATGAACGGCAACGTGACGGCGATGCGCAACATCACGCGTCGGGCGATCGAGCGCAACGATCTGCCAGCCGATACCCCCATGACCCTGTTCCTCGACGCACTTTTCGGCGGTCTGCTGATGCAGTGCCTGGCGACCCCGCCGTCGCGGATGGCCAAGCTGGTCGAGCAGTCCGACAGCTACGTCGAAGGCCTGGTCGACCTTATGCTGGCCTCGGTCACTCGGCCGCGCTGAGCCCCGAGTACTCCTCGATCAGTTCCCGTTTGTAGAGCTTGCCGGTGTCGCTACGCGGCAGCTGCGCCGCGAAAGCCACCGAACGCGGACATTTATAGTGCGCCAACCGATCTCGCAGCCAAACGATCAGCTGGGCACCGAATTCAGCGGTGCCATCCGCCGGGTTCACGGTCTGCACCACGGCGTGCACCGCCTGCCCCATCTCGGCATCGGGGATCCCGAAGACCGCCGCGTCCGCCACCTGTGGATGGGTGATCAATAGATTCTCGGCTTCCTGCGGATAGATGTTGACCCCGCCGGAGATGATCACGTGGTGGCGGCGGTCGGTCAAGAACAGGTAGCCGTTCACGTCCAGATACCCCATGTCCCCGACGGTGGCCCAACCCTGGCCGTTACGTGAGGCCACGGTCTTGGCCTGATCGTTGAGGTAACTGAACGCCATTCCGTCACCGAAGTAGATCTCCCCCACTTCACCGGGTGAAAGCTCTTGGCCGTCGTCGCCGACGATGTGCGGTACCCCGACCAGCGGTCTGCCGACCGAACCCGGGTGCGCCAGCCACTCTTCGGCGGTGATGTATGTGCTGCCCGCGCCTTCCGATGAAGCGTAAAACTCGTCGAGAATCGGTCCCCACCATTCGATCATCTGCGCCTTGATGCCCACCGGACAGGGCGCGGCCGCGTGTATCACGCGGCGCAGGCTGGACAGGTCGAAAATATTGCGCACGCTCTCGGGGAGTTTCAGCATGCGCACGAACATGGCGGGCACGAACTGCCCGTGTGTCACCCGGTACCTTTCGATGGCCTCCAGCGCACCTCGCGCATCGAAGGTCTCCATGACCACGACGGTGGCGCCCACCGCCTGGGCCGACATCGACCAGTAGGCCGGTGCCGTGTGATAGACCGGTGCCGGATTGAGATACACCGAGTCACGGTCGATGCCGAGTTTGTCGAACATCGGGGTCAGCAGCATCGGCGCATCGGCCGGCGACAGTCCGCTGAGCTGACGGACGATCCCCTTGGGTTTGCCGGTGGTCCCCGAGGAGTACTGCAGCAGGTCGCCCTCGCGCTCGTCGGGCACCGGCGTATCGGGATGCTCGGCCACGCATTCCGGATACCGCTGCCACCCTCGGATTTCAGTGTCGGCGATGATACGCAGCCCCGGCATCCGCGCGCCGAGCTCCGCATCGATCCCGCGGCACAGATCCGCAGTGGCGGGGGCACCGATCAGCCCGGCCGCGCCGCTGTTCGACACGATATAAGCAGCCTCCATGGCGGTGAGATGGGTGTTGACGACGACGTAGTACAAGCCGGTGCGACGGGCGGCCCACATCACCGCGTGGATGTGCTCGTTGTTGTTCATCACGACCGCGATCACCTCGCCCTCGCGTAGACCTGCCCGCCGAAAATGGTGGGCCAGCCGGTTCGCCCGGGCCTCCAACTCGGCGAAGCTCACGGTCGTCCCGGACGGATGCAGGACAAGTGCCGGCTTCTGCGAATCCATGTACTGACGAATCTGCACTGGCTTCCCACGTGGTCGTCGTGTGCGGCGCCGACGGCACCGATTCACTTGCAAGGCAGCGTGACCGAATGAATCACACAAGTTCTGATCATATAGCTACGTCGGCCTTGCCGGTGACGGCCGTGTCCGGCGACGGGCTCGGCTCGCGTCCCCACCCTTGCCGATCTTGCCACTCCCGCGGCGCCGTCCACGCTGAACTGGGAATGCCAGCGCTGCTCGGTATCTGAGTCGACACCGCAGCCACCGTCTCTGAATTCCACAACTCAATAACCGCGCTATTTCGTCGTCACGACACTAGCTAAGCCCACTGCGCCAGGGTCGATTTCCCCAGCGGTCGATGTGGGCCACCTCACCCACCGGTCGGCGGGAATTCGGTCCGTATCTGCCGCGTGGCCAGCCGAGCGGAATCACTCCCACCGGTGTGACGTTGCGGGGCAGGCCAAGAATGCGGCGCAATTTGCCGAGTCGCCACAGGGGCAGCGAAATGAGGCCTGCACCCAGGCCTACGGCACGCGCCGCAAGTAACACGTTCTGCATCGACGGGTACACCGACGCATACGGCGCGGAGTTGAACATGATTGGCCGCGGCAGGATTCGACCCGTCCAGCACGCCACGATGACCACTGGTATTTCGTTGAAATTATCGCGTTGCCACTCGATGGCCTTCCAGGTGCGGGCCCAGGCCACGTCGGTGCGCAACCGCCGCCGGTAGTACAGCGACATGATCGGAAAACCGCTGCGGTTCAATCGCGCCAACTCCGCTCGCACCAAAGGGTCTTTGACGATTACGAAGACAGCCTTCTGCTCGTTGCCTCCACTGGGGGCTTTCGTCCCGAGTTCGAGGACACGTTGAAGCACAGCATCATCCACCGGGTCGGGGTGCAGGCGCCGGATCGCCCGCTGGGTCTCCATCGCGTCCTGCAGGGGCATCACCAGTCCGCTCAGCGCAGCCTCTACCGTAGGGACGACACCAGTGGGTACCGCCTCGTCTGTCGTCACGATCACCTTTCGTCAATTCGAAGCCGACCATGCGCGGCCATACTGCCGGCCAGCTGGCGGAGCCAGCGAAGTCGTCGGCCGATCAGCAGTGCCCGCCGCTCGCATGGCGTGCTCTGCACACGAAACAACTTGGCACATCGATCGTTCAGGCCTTGCCCAGACAATGCGCTAACCAGGTTAGTAGATCACAGCGTGATGTCGCGCACAATCCGCTGGGAGGGTTTCACGGAGCCGCTGGGGCGGGTCCGCGGCAAGACAGCTGCCGAGCGGAGGCGGAGTTGAACGCCCCGACGCGTCCGAGAATCGGGGCGCTTCCGGAGAACTACTGCGCCTCGGTCTCCGTCGTCTGTCACCAACGCGAGAACGGGTTAGTCGGGTACGAGGCCACACTGCGTCGCGGTCGGTCATCCTGCGGCAGTCGCCCCGTCCTCGTGATGGTCTTTGCAATTATATTACCTAGTTAGTATTATCTGCCGCTGAGCTCAACAACCTAAGGACAGTGCCCCGATGGATTCACCGGTACTCGACGATCTGGTTGCCGAACAAGCGGTTCTCGATGACCTTCTATGCGATCTCGACGAGGCAGAGTGGGCGACTCCGACCCCCGCCGCGGGCTGGAGCGTTCGCGACCAGATCGCCCACTTGGCGATGTTCGATGACGTGACGATAACGTCGTTGACCGGCGGAGGCGAAGAGCGCTTTGCCAAGATCATCGCCGCGGTGGCGCGTGGAGACACGGCGTTCATCGATAGTCCGGCCGGGGATAGGCCGGGCAACGAAGTCCTGTCGGAGTGGCGGCAGGCCCGAGAGGGCGAGTTGGCAGCATTCCGGCGAATCGACCCCACCACTCGGGTGCCGTGGGGGCCGAACCTCATGTCGCCGGTGAGCTTGTGCACAGCCCGCCTTATGGAGACCTGGGCGCACGGACTCGATTGCTTCACGGCACTTGGTGTCGAGCCTGTCGATACCGACAGGCTCCGCCACGTCTGTCACATCACCTATCAAGCGATACCCTATGCGTTGATGCAATCCGGCGCGTCGACGCCGGTCGCGATCGATGATCTCGTTGTCGAGGTCGCCTCGCCCGCGGGAGCCTTGTGGCGTTTCGGCCGGCGCGACGCACCTAATCGCATAGCCGGGAACGCATCCGAGTTTGCCCGCGTCGGGGTCAGGCGGATGCCTCTGGAGAAATCGACTTTGCGTGCACAGGGACCCCTTGCCGAGTTGGCCTTGCCGAAGCTCAAGGCATACCTCTAGCAGGGCTCGCCCCAGACCGACGCGGCGCGGCGCATGAAACCGCGCATAGCGGTTCGTTGACCCGGTTGGCTGCCGTTTTCGACGAGAGCCCGATAACGGCGTGGCGCGAGCTGTCGCCGATGCCTTGGCTGATGGCGCTCGCTGAAATTCGGGGTAACCGAAACTGCAGCAGGCCCCCACCTTTGACATGTGTCGGCGCGTCCACGAGCAGCAGGGCGCCCTCAGCGCCATCCCCGCGTTGGCCTGAATGGATTTGCTCCTGCCTCTTCCGCGAACTGCCCTCACAATGATATAACCTGGTTGTCGTAATCGCGCAGCGGATTCTTCTGCGCCAATCTTTTGGACAGGAGGCTGGCCGATGACGTCCACCGAACTGGTCGTCGCCGACCTTGTTGGCAGACAAGCACGTCGGATTCCTGATCACATCGCTATCCAGGATGTCGCCAGCGCGGTCACCTACCGGGAGTTGGACCGTCGGGTGGATGGGTTGGCGGCTGGGTTCGCGCATGCCGGTGTCATGCCCGGCGATCGGATCGCGCTACTGGCGCCCAATTCCGCCCAGTATCTTCAAGTCCTGCTTGCATGTTCGAGAATGGGCGCGACGTTGGTTCCGATCAACGTGCGCTTGATCGCCGCCGAGGTCCGATTCCAAGTTGAGGATGCCAACTCACGATTCGCTGTGATCGACCCGTCGTTCGCCACACTGGCGACCGACGCCGGGCTGTTCGAACGCACCGTCTGGCAGACCGGTACCGAGCTGAATGAGTTGGCCGACCGCCACGTGAGCGAGGCCGCGGTGTCTCGCCCCGACACCCGCTCGACGCTGACCCAGCTCTACACCTCAGGCACCACTGGTCGACCCAAGGGATGCCTGCTGTCTCAATCTGCTTGGCTGGCCACCGTTTCAAACCAGATAATGGGATTCGGCTTCCACCATGCCGACGTAGTCACAATCCCCAACCCCTTGTTTCATGTCGCGGGCCTAGGACAGGCGTTGACGGTATTTGCCGTGGGCGGCACCGTCGTTCTGCCGGTATCGACATCCGTAGAAGATATTTGGGCGAGCTGCCGCGCGTACGGGGTGACGGTCGCTGCCTTCCCCACTGGCTTGGCCACCGCGCTGGATCACCCCAAAGCTGTCGAATCCGGCGTCAGTCTGCGGATGATCCTTGGTGGCGCGGGCATGGAAAAGGTTGACACCCTGCTGCGCTTGTCCACGATGCTGCCATCGGTCGAATTCGGGGGAATCTACGGCAGTACCGAAGCGGGCGGCTACTCCACTCGTAGTACGCAAAACGACGAGATCAGTCGACCCGGGACCATTGGACGTCCGCTGCCGCTGATCGACGCGATCCTGCTCGATGACGACGGTACGCAGGTCGAAGTCGGCGCAGTGGGGGAACTGGCGTTGCGGGGCAACAGCACGATGAGCGGCTACTGGAATCTGCCGACGGCGACAGCCGAGGCAACGCGCGATGGATGGCTGCGCACCGGCGATCTGATGCGGTTCGACGAAGAGGGCTACCTCTACTTCGCCGGCCGGTCCAAGGAAATGGTCAAGCCGGGCGGCGAGAACGTCTACACCATCGAGGTGGAACAAGCATTGCTGCACCATCCTCGGGTCAGTGAAGCGGCCGTCATCGGAGTCCCCGATGAGCGGTGGGGCGAGGCTGTGAAGGCAATTGTGGTGGTGAACGGCCCGGTTGAAGCTCAGGAGCTCGACGCATGGTGCCTCGAACGGCTCGCCCCATACAAGAGACCGCGGTGGTACGAGTTTCGCGAGGATCCGCTGACCCGCACGGCGATGGGGAAAGTGCCGAAAGCCGAACTTCGAGCTAGCCATGATCCGAAGACGTCGATCCGGCTGGGCGAGCGAGACCGCTCCGCTTCGTCGGCGACATGAAATGAGGAACTGATGGAAGCAGATTCAATCAAGATCGGAATCGACATCGGTGGAACATTCACCGACGGCATCGCATTGACCGGAGACGGGCAAGTCGCGCAAGCAAAGGCACTCTCCACACACGACACCAACCCTGCTGAAGGGGTCATGCGAGCCGTGGCATTGCTGGCTGCGAGCCTCGGCCGTGACGTCGAGAGCCTGTTACAGGCAACCGACAGGTTCAGCCACGGCACGACGATCGGCACCAATCTGGTTGTCGAGCGCAAGGGCACCCGCGTGGGCCTGATTACCACGCGCGGTCATCGCGACAACCTTCGAATCATGCGTGGTGCCGGCAGAGTTGCGGGTTTGCCGATCGACCGTGTTTTCGACGTGCAAGCGACCAAGAAGCCTGAGCCGCTGGTACCACACTCCTCCGTTCTCGAGATCGATGAACGCATTGACCGCCATGGGGAAGTGCTGGTCGCCTTCGACCCGCAACGTGTTCGCGCTCAGCTAACAGAATTCCTTGAGACACAGCCGATCGACGCATTGGCGATTAGCCTGCTCTGGTCGTTCAAAAATCCCGTACACGAGCAACAGATCGCAGCACTGGCCCGTTCGATCCGACCGGATCTGTTCCTCAGCCTCTCCTCGGAGGTTTCGCCGCGGCTCGGCGAGTTCGAGCGCACTGTTGCAGCCGTACTCAATGGCTACATCGGACCGGCGAGTCGCAGGTACATGATCGAGACGGGCCATCAGTTGCGCAGTCGCGGACTGGGCAACGAGCTCCTGATCATGCAGTCCCATGGCGGCGTGGTCCCAGTGACCACCGCAGCCGATGTTCCCCTCGCAACACTCGACTCCGGGCCGACCGGTGGGCTGGCCGCCACAGCCAGTCTCGCGGCAACTCTGAACCAACCCAATGTCGTAGCGACCGACATGGGCGGCACCAGCTTTGACGTCGGACTGGTCGTGCGCGGCGAACCGGTACTCGCGGAAGCGCGAGTGATCGACCAGTACACCTACCGCTCACCGGCACTCGACGTGCGCTCGATCGCCTGTGGTGGCGGTTCTTTGGCGTGGATCGATCCATACACCGGATCGCTGAGAGTCGGACCTTCTTCGGCTGGCAGTAACCCCGGTCCGGTCTGCTACGCACGGGGCGGCACCCAGCCGACCGTGACCGACGCCGATCTGGTTCTCGGGCTCCTGGATCCGAGCGGGTTCTTGGGTGGCACCATGTCATTGGATATCGAGGCCGCTCGCGCCTCGTTGGCCGCGTTGGGCGCCCAGCTGGGACTTTCGTCCGAGGAGACCGCAGCCGGAATTCTGCGCATCAACAATCACAACGCCGCGACCTTGATCCGGCAACGCACCGTGGAGCAGGGGCTGGATCCGCGCGAGTTCATGATCTATGCCTTCGGCGGCGCCGGACCAGTGCATGCGTCGGGGTTCGCTACCGACCTTCAGGCTGCCGGTGTTCTGATCCCGTTTGGGAATGGCGCATCGACGTTGTCGGCATACGGGATCGCATCGACCGACGTGCTCCGCTATTTCGACACCGAATGCCTGCTTCCCGCACCGTTCGATCACGAAGAGTTCGACCGCCTGCTGTACCAACTCGAAACGACGGCGTCCAAGGCGCTTGTCGAGGCCGGTTTCGACTCCGAGCAGGTATTGCTGGACCGCTTCGCCCTTTTGCGTTACGCCGAGCAGTACGCGTACAGCATCCGGCTTGCACTGCCCGACGGCGACGCGAAGAGTTGGACGGCAGAGCTTCCGTCTCGTTTCACCGACGCCTACTCCCAGCAATACGGCTCCGGTGCATCGTCGTTGTTCCACGGAATCGAGACCTTTGCGCTGCGTGTTCGTGCGCGCATCGCCTCTGGGGCACGTCCTCAACCGCAACCAGGCGGATCGACCCGCAGCCACCACGGTGTGAAAGAAGTGTTCTGGCCCGACCAGATGGATTGGGCAACCACCTTCCTCTGGGATGGGAGTGACTTGGCTGCGGACAGCCAGATCGACGGACCCGCGATCGTGCAATTGCCGCACACGTCGGTCTCGGTGCCGCTCGGACAGCGGTTGACCCGCGACACGTTGGGCAATCTCCTGCTACAGCCCTTGGAGGCGAAGTGACGTCGAACAGTCAAGCAATTCAGTCAGCTCCACAGACCCGATACTGGGATGGTGTGCTGCGCCCCTATGTTCCCGGGGCTGACTTGCAGATTGCGCCGGAGCTCGTGCTGCACAGGGAGATAGCCGAAGATATTGACCCGGTCACATACGAAGTCATCCGGTATTCTCTGCTTCAACTGAACTTCGAACATGCATCGCTGCTGTGCCGGCTGGCGATCTCGCCCGCGGTGATGATCACCCGCGACATGCAGACCACCATGCTGACGGAAGACGGCGATGTGCCGTTCATGGGTCCCGGACTGCAGTATTTCGCGACGGCGAGCTCGCTGATCGCCAAGTGGACGCTGGAACACCGGGCAGCAAATCCCGGCATCCGCGAAGGCGATATGTTCATATGCAACGACCCATACGTCGGCTCACCGCACCAGCCCGACACCTGTATCGCTGCACCGGTATTCGCCGATGGTCGGCTGTTCGGGTGGGTCACCAATACGATGCACCACCTCGACCTCGGTGGAATCAAGCTGGGCAGCACCGACGAGGCCGCCGCCGACATCTTCCAAGAGGGCATTTGTCTGCCCCCCACCACGGTCATGTCTGGCGGCCAGATTCGCGACGACATTGTTGACCTGTTCGCCCGATCCAGCCGGATGTCGCCCATGGTCGGCATGGATCTGCGCGCCAGCATCGCCGCCTGCGGTCGGGCGCGCGACCAGCTCAGCGCCCTGATCGACAAGTACAGTGCCGGAGCCGTCAAAGCAGTGATGCGGGGCACGATGGCCGCGGCCAGGCAGTGCTTCGAGGACCGGTTGGCTCAGATTCCTGATGGGCGTTGGGTGCATCGGGTGTACGCCGAGACCTGTCGCCCCGGTGACGACGGCATCTTCCGTATTCAGGTCGGCGTCACCAAAGAGGGCGGGCGCCTGCTGATCGACAATCGCGATACCGATCCGCAAGCCGGTTCACTGAACTGCGGATTCGGGGCTTTCTCGGGCGCGGTGCTTGCCGCCATCACGGCGAATCTCGTGTCCGATCTGTCGGGTTGCTACGGGGGGGTGTATTCCAATGTCGACTTCGAGCTCGAGCCCGGACTGCTCAATTGCGCTGAGTTCCCTGCGGCCGTCGGCCCGGTCGGCTCACGTAATGCGATGTTGAACATCAACGCCGCGGCGGTTGCGGTCGCCAAGATGATGTCGTGCGGCACTCCGGAAATTCGCGCGCGGGCGCTCGGGCCCAACACGACCAACTTCTACGGGGCGATCTGCGCCGGAGCCACACCGGCGAACGGTCCATTCACGATGTTCGACGCCGATGGCATGATCGGAGCGCTCGGCGCCCGCGCCAATGAGGATGGTGTCGACGCCGGCGGGCACTTTTGGATCCCCGAAGGCATCGGTGCCAACGTCGAGCACAACGAGCAGGGGAACCCGGTTGTCGCGCTGTACCGTCGTCTGGTGACCGGCGGCGCCGCCGGTGCCGGCCGATTCCGTGGCGGTCGCGGCGTAGAAGTGGCCTACATGATGCACGGAGCCGATGCCGCCGTTCTCTCGCTCTACAAGAATGAAGTCATTCCGAAAACGCAAGGCCTGTGGGGCGCAAACCCGGGATCGCTCGGAGCAATGCGCGTCAAGACCGACGCGCACGTCGACGCTCTGCTCGCGGCGGGCCGTGTTCCACAAGAATTTTCGGAACTCGATGGTGTCGAGACTCCGCTGCCCTTCAGCGGGGGCAGCCACCCGCCGATGACTCAAGGCGACGTGTGGACCATGACCAATCCCGTCGCTCCAGGGCATGGTGACCCGCTGCTACGGGACCCGAAACGCGTCGCCGAAGACCTTGCGGAGGGTGTTTGCTCCGTGGAGACCGCGGAGACGACCTACGGCGTGGTCTTCGACTCCGCAGGGACGCTGGACGCCGCGGCTACGGCGAAGACGAGGTCCAGCATCCGCGAGATCCGTCTCGGATATGCGCCCCGCCGCGACTTCCCCGCCGACGACGCCGAGGACACCGGCCGAGTGGGCGATACGCTACGCCACACCGAGGGCGCGTGGTCGTGCCAATGCGGTGCGGATCTCGGACGGGCGACCTCGTATAAGGAGCTACTTGTCCGACGGGAGACTCCGGGCGACAAGCTCGGCGCTAGCTATGCCTCGCCGGACCCACAGATGGCAGCTCGAATGAGCCTGCGCGAGTTCTTTTGTCCGCAGTGTGCCGTGCGGGTCGAGGCGGAGTTGGCCCGAGCTGATGACAGTGACTTGTGCGACATCGAACTCGCCATCTAGCCATCCAACGACAACGGGCCTCCTCAATGGGGTGCCTCGACGCCCGATAAGGAAGCAGAACATCCATGACCGCTAAGCTGATCCTCTTCGTCCGCAGGCGCAGCGATCTGACTCTCGAGCAGTTCAAGGATCGCTACGAATCCGGGCACGTGCCGCTGGCGCAGAGCCTATCGCCGCTACTGCGCAAATACGTCCGCAATTACTTGACGCAATTTCCGGGCGGCCCGGAACCTACATACGATGCGGTGACCGAGTTCTGGTTCGATAACATGGCGGATCTTGAAACGACGGTGAGCTGGGCGGCAAGCGACGAGGGGCAGGTGCTGGCTCGCGATGAAGCCGAATTCATCGACCGCGACTCGATGCGCCTTTTCATCGCCGACGAATGCAATCTCGCGGATGACTCGCTGCTCTGATCGACGTACCGTGCACAGCGACCCGCTCACCACAACCACTTCGTTCGACTGGTGGTCCGTCGGTGCATTCACGGGTTGAATCGTCCTAGCGGTCCAGAAGGCCTTGATGTGCCCCGGGGTTGGTCGACACCTGACCTATGACGATTCGTCCTTGCTGGAAGGATCAATGTCATGCCGACGCCGTTTCCTGCCGAGTTTCGCGCTGACGTGATCGACGTGGCCCGCAAGGGCCAGGCGCCATTGCGCAGCTGTCGGGAAGCCTCGAAAATGGTCCACGTGGGGAAATAATGTTCCCGCGCTGCAGGACTGGTCGGCGAGGTTGGCACACGCCGGCCAACGACGATCGAGGGAACTGTTCGTGCAGCAGACCCAAATGCCGACTCACGCGCCAATAGGCGCAGAACCCCTGAGTTAGGACATTTGGCATAGGAAGCCACTTTGATGCCGAGATCAGTGAGGATCTTTCGCTGGGGCTCGAGGATTTCGGATGGGAATGCCTGGGTGGGGCCGATGGACTCGACGCGCGAGGACCGGAACGTCAGGGCGGGCTGAGCCAGGTGCGCGTCGGAGTTACAAAGAATTTGTAGGGCCCGCGCGAGCAGAACGTGCTGGTGTCCGCCATGGTCGCGCAGCGGGTACCGTTGTACTCGATGTAGCGGCGAGTGGGTAGTTCCAGTTCTCCACGGCCCGACGGAAATTGCACGCCGAGCAGCCAGTCATAACGGGTCTGGACGTTGCCGTTGACCCAGCCGATGTTACGCGTGCCGGGCGGGGCGCCCCGGATGTCGCCAGTGCAGCCGAAGCTGCCACGATCCCAGATACCGCAGTTGAGTCCCAACGGCGTGGTGAACCACACGCCGCCCGCACTGGTGGTGAAGTAGTCGTCATACTTGACACGCTCGTACACGCGGAGAACGAGGTCGTCGTTGGGATATGGGCTGGGTTCGGCACGGCCCAGCGGCGACGTCATCGATCCGAAGGCAACAGCGATTGCCGCAGAAGTCAACAGCCGCTTGCTTAATCGCACCGCCCGTAGCTTGATCACGGCAGGTTCCCGGGCGATGACTCGTTCTCCGCCCGGTGCGGCACGCTACCGTAACAGGTCGCGTTCCCCACGTCGAGAATGCTCTCGCAGAGCAATTCGTCGCCCCGATAGATCCGCACGGTCACGAAGTGCCCGAGCAGGACTCGCCCGACCGTTGCGGCCGTGCGGAAGGGGGGCCGCCAGTCCGCGCGCAGTTCGGCTCCGTCGTTCTTCGGGCTCGTCGCGTCGACTACCGGCACGGTGAGGCTCCACGGCAGCGGAACATCCCGGAGCAGATGTTTTCCCGCCGTGTCGCGATACTCCACGCCGGCCAGTCCGGTTACCGAGTCCGAGAAGATCTGGTAGGTCACCGACTCCTCAGCGTGCGCCACCGGGAGTGCCGGCACACTTGTGAGAGCGACGAGCAGCGGGATGGCCCGTATCAGTGTTTGCTTCATCGAGGTCCTTTCGGAGGTCCACCGGCATACGGCGGTCGTGCGCCGCGCATCGGAACGTCTACGCGGCCAACACGACGGCCGCAAGAATCCAGCCGACCGAGTTCCCCTGCGACACGTTGACTCCGAAGTCAGTGAAGGAACAGTCGGGTATCTTGTCCCACCCCTGCAGCAGCGCCGCCTTTATCGAGTCGGACTCGTTCTTCGCAGCGCCGTGCAGGATAACCGACTTGGTCGCGGGAAAACCCAGATCATGTAGCCGCGGCTGGGCATCCAATTCGGGTTCGGTCCGTGATGCGTGGTCCAGCCATAGGTCATTGTCCCTGTTGATACCCGCGGCAGCTTCCTGGAGGATCGGGTTCGCCTTAAGGGGCGGGCACGATGGCGCCCGCGCGGCGATCACCGCCGAACCGAGGAGGCCCGAGTCGGCCGCTGCCGAGGGCGCCCAGCACCAACAGGCAACAATCAGGGCGACCGTCGTCACCGCACGACACCCAGCGCGGCATCGCCTCGGCTGACCCGCCAGCCTGTCGGGTTTCAGTTGCCGTGTCACCGATGCCTCCTATTCGCAGACGTGCGAGCGGTGGATGTCGCTGCCCCACCGCTTCGCTTTCTGGACCGACGGGCCTGTGAACCAGTTCGGCTGGTGCGCCAGGATGCCGTTGTTGACGTTGGACAGCTGTTCCCACAGTTTGAAGAACGCCTCGCCCTCGTAGATCGGGAAGTAGTTGTCGCCGAAAGAGTTCTGCGCCTGAGTCAGCGCCTGGGCACGCGGGGTCAGGAAGTCCAGGCTTTGCGCGATGTTGCCGGTGACGATATCGACCTGCTGGTCGATCTCGTCACGGGCGTAGTTGTCATCCCTGCCATCTGGAGCGATCCGGTTGAACTGCACCCGATCGACCTGCGCGCGCAGCGTGGCGTACTGAGCGTTGTACCACTGGCACATCTCCCGCATCGCCGTAACATCCGCATCGGTGACGCTGTTCCTCGTCTGGTCGTACGGGAACGGGTATTTGGGCTGCCAGTTCGAGGCGACCAGCACAACCGGCGGCAATGGGCGGATAACGTCGCTATCGGACGGCGGGTCGGGAGGTGACGGCAGGTCGCCCGGGCCCGCGGACGCCGGGACGACTCCGAACACGGCAGTGACAGCGATGACGACGGCACCGAAAAGACCGGATGCGACACGACCCGTGTACCGTTGTGCACCTTTGTCCTTGGAAGCACGTGCCATAACCAGACCTCCTCTCCGATGAGGGATATCAGTTGCCTTCCAACGCGGAAGCGATCCCACCGACATCGGTGATCTGCCAGTCGTTGTTCGTGTCGATCGTCATGCTGTAAGTGGCCGTCGACTGCAGTGGCTCCGGTGACTGGATCGTTTTGGTCTTGACGCTGACGAAACTGTCGACCACGTATACACCGTCGATGTTGGTGCGGACCTTAGCTACCAGTGGTCGCGCACTCGAACTCCACTGCAGCGGGGTAAGGACCTGCTCCATCGATGTGCCCGCTTCGGTGAGCTTCTTGTTCAGCTCCGGACTGGTGCCCGCGACAAGCCTGACCTTCCAAGCCTGGAGGTCCTTGTAATCCATCGTCGCCGCACTGACCGCGTAGTCCAGCGCCATCTTCTCGGCACGGGAATCGTTCGCCGACTGGGCGGCCTGCGCGTGGAGCTGATGGCGGGCGCCCAAATACAGCCATCCCATTGTCGCCATCGCGGCGATCAACATCGCCATGGCCCCGGTGATCAGCAGGCTACGCACGCTCAACGAGACTGAACGCGACTGCCTCCGCGGCTGACGGTCCGTTACCTCGTCCACGCTGCCGGATCTTTCCCCGCTCACCGTCGAGTCCTCCGCGGTGGCCGGGGCGTCCTGGTCGCCGGCTGCCGCACCATTTCTGTCGTCTGGCGTGGTTGCCATGGTTCTACCTCTCGTCGAACTGTGTTCGTCTCGATCCCCTCGTCACAGAGGTCGGCTCACGGCCTGATCCGAAGGGTGATGATCCCGTCTGGCGGAACCGTTTCGAGGAAATTGTCTAGAAGTTGCCCTGTGTCGAAATTCATCAACGACGCGGCGATGGCATTCAACTTGGGCTGGAACGCCTCGCCCAACACCTTGAGGTCGCTGCCGCGGTCATCGAGTAATGCTTGAATCCGGGCCACCAAGTTGTTCAAGTTTTTCACGTTCGCCGGTTCGCCACGGTGGGCCAAGATCGGATTGTGCTTGTAGAAATCCTGTGCGCCTCTGCCTATCTCGTGGAACTGCGGGGTGAGGAACTCCAGAATCGGACTGACCCATTCGGCGTTTTCGAGTAGGGTCTGAAAATTGCCGAGCAGGAGTCGCCCGCGCCCGTTCTGCTCGTTGACGGCGTTGTTCAGCAGTGTGCTGGCCCGCGCCAAGTTGGGCAGCGTAGCGTTCGGGTCAGGCAGTGCCGTGTTGATCTCGGTAATCACCCGGTTTAATGCGTCGGGGGCCATCTGACCGAGCACTCGTGTGACGCTCGTCGCCAGCTCCGAGATCGACGGGGGCTGAACAACTTCTTCTGTCGCAATCCTCTGACCGCTCTGCAGAATCCGTCCGCCGTCACTACGGGGCATGAGCCCGAGGTAGGACTCTCCGAGCGCGGAAAGATTCTCGAGATGCACTGCGGTGTCGACGGGAATCCGATACTTCCCTTCGACGTAGAAGTCAATCGTCGCCGCTGTCAGCGATGCCCGAATTTCAGTGACCTTACCGACGGGCACACCGCGCAACAGCACGTTCGATCCCACGGCCAGCCCGTTGATGTCCGGAACGTCCATCGACAGGTCGGTCCGGTCGTCTGGCGGGCTCACGCGCAACCCGAGCGTAGTGAGATAGCCCAGAACGAACGCGATGATCGCGGCGAAGGCGAGGAACGAGACGACATCACGCCGTCGGACAGCGAATCTCATGGCATCGCCCCCAATATCCGCAGGACTTCCTGCACGTTGCCCGACAGTTCTCGACCGTCCGGACCGACGATCGAGGTGATGTTGATTGCCGGGTACTTGTCCTCCGGTAGGAAGTAGTCAGTGAACAGCTTCCGGTACTTCGGTATCTCGGCCTCGGTCGCCACCTTCGATTGCTGCACCGCGCCCACGGTGTCGGCCATTGAGTTCAGGAACGGAACCAACCAGTAGCCACCGGACGCGATACTGCCGACGCCGGGAAGCAGCGTCGCGACATAGTTTGTAAGGCCGATGAGGCGCTCCAAGCCGAGTTGACCGTACGGTGAGAGCACGTAATTCAGCTCCGGTACGTGGAAATTGAGAGTGTCCGCCGTCCGGGCGGCGCCATCGAGCAGCTTGTCGACTCGGTCGATGTTCTCCGACAACGCATCGAGGTTCGTGTCGATCTGAGAGGTGAGCCTTCGTACCTCGTCGGTGGTGGGAACCACCCGGTTGAGCCGGATGACTGTGTTCTGCGCCCGCTGGATGGACCCGCTCGACACGAAGTTCGCCAAGCTGGCGATGGTGTCCTCGAGTTGCGGTGGGGACGTCGTCTGCTCGAGCGGTATCACCGCACCCCGACGTAGCGGAGTGTCGCCGGCGGATGCATCCTGGGGCCGCTCGAGTGCAACGTAGATGTCGCCGAGGACAGTGGCCTGCTGCAGTACCGCGTGAACCTGCGACGGGATTACGACATCGCGTCCCACCCGCGCGGTGACGTCGACGGCGTCGGGCGCCAATTTCATGTCGGACACAACACCGACGTTCACGCCGTCGAGCATCACCTTCGCGTGATTGGGCAGATTGAGCACACTCTGAAACCGCATCACGATGTCGTAACCGTCGCTGTAGGACGCTCCGGGTTGCGGGAAGGCGTTGACGTTGATCGACGCGCAGGACGAGATGGAGAGCGCGCACCCGACCGCGATAACAGCCCACCCGCGCCGCGCCCTCATCGACTCGCCTGCGTGAGAACGTACTGAAGCAGGGCGACATCCACTGCGTACGGGGTGCCCCGCACGTTCGCGCAACTGCCGGGCATCGCGGCGTTCATGATGTTGCACTGCGCAACGCCGTTCGGAGTCCGGATGCGGTACAGCGGCGGGCGGTACCGCAGTGTCCCGAACTGATGGTTATTGGCGATGTTGGCCGCTCCGTTGATGAGTCGCGGGGTGATATTCAGTAGGCTCGCGTAGAAAGGAGCGCGCGGCGTCAGCTTTCTGATCGTTACCGCTACCACATCCAGGAGTTGCTGAATCTGAGGGCCTAGTTGGGATTCGAGGTCGGCGGCCATCGTGAGGACGGGACCGATTCCCTCGTAGGCGTTCGATGCTGACACTAGTGTCTGATTGATCTCCGGGGCGACCACGACAGCATCGTGGAAAGCTACCTTCAACGTCGGTTCGATGTCGGCAAGCGACGACGTCAAGGTGCCCAGATTTCTAACTATGGTGCCGAGATCGCCGATTGCCTGGCCTGGCGATTCAAGCACTGCGGCAGCCGAATTCAGCAGCCTGTTCGCATTGGGCCCCTGTCCGCGCAGCGCCTCGTCCACGCCTTTCACTACGGCGGCGATGTTGTTCGACCCCTCGGGGCTGACTGAGTTCACGAAATTCGTCGAGGCGCCGATTACCTGGGACAGACTCTTCGGTGTCAGCGACCGGTCGAGCGGAACGCATGCTCCTGCCGGCAACTTCGGCCCGGCGCCGTAGTTGCCGACGAGTTCCAGTGCTCGGTCGGCGAGGATCGATGTGGACCGGATGACCGCCTTGACATCGTTCGGTAGGGCGCGTTCGTGTTCCACCGTGAAGTCGACGCGCACGGATTGAGCCGACGGGGTTATGCGCGAGACCTTCCCGATCTCATAGCCCATCTGGGTGACCGGATTGCGGACGTACAGTCCGACACTATCCGGCATGATCGCGCAGTACTCGGTTGCCTTGTCCTCGCGTGATGGAAAGTACGAGCCACACGAGAGCATCACGGCGACCGTGAGTAAGGCCGCTGCGGCGGAGCGCATGCGGGTTGACGACATACGGTTCATCAGCATGCGCTCCCCGGGATCGGCATGCACATGTCGGTGGCCAGCAGCGCTGGACTTGCGTTCTGCGCGTCCAGGATTCGGTCAAAAAGGTTCTGCACGCGCTTGAGAGCTCGTATCGTCAGCCCGTTGCGCTCGACGAAGAGTTGCCCCTCGTACAGATAGTTGCGCACTCTCTCGATGAATTCCAAACGGTGGCTCTCGTAGAAGTCGCCCACCGTCTTGAGTTGAAGAAGCACGTACCCCAGTCCGTCGATAGTGTTCTGCATACCACCGTTATAGAGCGCCAGCGTCTGGATCAGGATCGAGGCCTTCCGTACCAACTGACTGAACTTATCGCGATAGTCGGATAGAGCTCGGATGTACTCGTCGGACATGTTGAGGATCTCGGTGATCTGGCCCCGCTGGCGATCTACTGTCGACATGATGGCGTTGCCAGCATCAACCATGGTCGAGACTACCTCGACATTGGTGCCGGACAGACCCTGCTGGAGTTGGTTTAGCGACTCATTCAATGGCGTGGCGTTTACATTTTCGGTGATCTTGGTCGTGTCGGTCAGGGTCTGGATCAAGCTGTAGGGCATCGTCACTCGAGCGCGCGGAATCGTGTCGCCCCCCAGAGGCGTATCCCCGATCGACACGACGTTCACGTAGTAGCCGCCGACGACCGTCAACATCCGCACGTCCACCTGCGAGCGATCGCCGACAAAAGCGGTGTTGGCGACGCGCGCCGTCACCTTGACCTGGTCCGGCTCAAGCGAAAGTCGCTCCACCTTGCCGACCGCTATCCCAGCCATACGAATTTGGTCGCCGGCTCGTATCGACACCACGTCGTCGGTATAGAAGCTGATGGACTTGTTCTGCCCCGGCGGGTGATAGTAGATGTAGGCCAGTAGGAGAGCGACGACGACCGCGAACGCGATCGCACCGGCTCCCCATACCGTCGGGTTGCGAAGCGCCTGTTGCGGATTCAACGGTTGCACAAGACCACCCGCTGACCGTTCAGGAGCACATCCATCGTCTCAGGCAGCTGGAAACGGCCGCGCGAGCACGGTTCGACCACGTCGTCGTTCTCGCCGGGCGGCCGAATGTTGTCGTTCATCACCGGAACGAGCTTGAACGCGTCAAAGAAATTGTCGAGGTTGCTGAAGGCTTTGTCGAGTGCCTCGTCGATGTTGATCCCCGGCTTCAGTCCGGCGTTGTTGAGCAATCGAACCACCGGATCGAAGAAGTCCTTTCCATACAGCAGGGATTTGCGGAACTCGTCGAGGATCGTGAGCGCGGCGTCCAGCGGCTGATTGAACAGGTCGATGAGGTGGACGTACTGCGCGGACTTGCTCTTGATCTCGTTGGCCACATTGGTGAGGTTGTTCATCAACACTGCCACGACCTGCTGGCGGTTCGACACAAACTCGGTGAGGTTGCGCAAGCTTGCCAGCACCGGCGCCAGCCCGCTTCCGTCGCCGCTGAGCAGAGTCGCTGCCTTCGAACTGAAGTCGTTGATCTCCTCGGGGCTGAGCGTGGCGAGTACCGGCTGCAGTCCGTTAAACAATGCGGTGACGTCAAACGAAGGTTGCGTCATGCTCGTCGGAACATTGGCGATCAGGTCCGCCGCTTTGTAGCCCTCGGCCGCGTCGGTGATGTCGATGTACCGGACACCGGTGAGCGCCTGGAACTTGATGGCGAGCCGGGACATCGGCACGATGCCGTACTTCTTGTCGAGGGTGAAGGACACCCTCGCGACGTTCTGTCCGTCTCTGCGAGCAAGATCGACGGTATCGACCTTCCCAACGCGCACACCGCGGACCCGTACGTCGCCGTCGGGGTGCAGCCCTGACGCGTCGGTGAATTCGGCTGTGTAGCCATTCGTCTGCACGGCCACCGGGTTGGTGAGCGTATTGGACAGCAGGATGAACAGGAACGCGGCTATGGCGATGCTGAGACCGACGCGCCACAGCGCAGCAGAGGGTTTCACCGTGAACCTTGCGTCTCGATGCCTATGGGAGCCGCGACCCCCGGCAGGCTGTCCAACATGACGCGCACTGGGATCGCGCGTTGGTCCCCGTTACCCACATACAGCTTCTCGAACCTCGCGCGCAGTTCGGCGAGCTTCTCCGCGATATCCTCCGGGCGCAGCAGCGGAGGCACGGTGTCGGTGATGGACTTGATGCCGGTGATCAACGGATAGAGGTCGTCCACGTGAGTCCGTTCGAGTCGTCCGACGGCGGCGAACAATCCGACCGAAGCGAACTCGGCGAACGCGACCGGCGCCTTCTGGAAGTAGTCCTCGGACATGTCGGCGAGATTCTGCACCTCCGTGCACTCGAGGAACGGATATGCGAGCTGCTGAGGTACCGTCTGCGCCGGCGGACACGGCGCCCGCCCCGGGTAGTACTTGAAATCGGTAACCCGACGGGTGGTCTCGAGCGCCGAGTCCGTGAAACCGGGGAAGGCCGCTGCGATCGACGCAGAGTTCGTCAGTAGCCGCTCGGTCGGAATCGTCTGCACGTCAGCAAACGCTCGCGTCACGGTCGCGGCAGTCTCGAACAACGGGTTCAGCCCGTCGGTGTACTGCGTCACCCTATCGATCACCTGTACCAACTGGGGCGTAAGCGAAGCGGCCGAAACGTCCCCGAGCTGGGCTAGCAACTCGGAGAGAGTGAAGTTGCCCACCGGCACCGAGCTGATCTCGCTCCCGTCGTGCAGCAGCTGTCCACCCGGATTTGGTCTCAGGTTGATGCCCGCGACCCCGAAATAATTGATGGGCCGGAAGTCGAGGTTCATGGCGTCGGTGAGGCCCCGCACCGGATTCTTCTCGAGTTCCGCCACTATGCGAACCCCGCCGCGGGCGGTTCCGGCAACGTTCACCACTTTGCCGACCTCGACGCCGTGTAGCACGACCGCGGTTCCTGCAGCCACCCCCTGCCCGACGTAGGGCGAGTTGATGACGATCGAGAATCGACTGTCGTTGCGGCCGGCGAACGGATTCGCGGCCGCGAGGCACCCGATGAGCACGATCACGAGCAGGACCGTCAGGCCGCTGATCGCCAGCACCCGGTCCTGGTACTTCTGAGACCCTGTCGACAACACGTTCGCCTACCCTTTGAACACGAATTCGGGCTTGAGCCCCCATAGGAGCACGGTTGTCGTGAAGTCCAGAATCATGATCGTCACCAAGCTCGCGCGTACCGCGCGGCCGGACGCCTGACCCACACCGACCGGGCCTCCGGATGCGAAGTACCCGTAATAACAGTGGATGAGCGTAGCCGCAACGCAGTAGGTGGTGGCTTTTATGAGCGAATACAAGAGATCTACTGGAGTCAGGAACTGGATGAAGTAGTGATCGTAGGTTCCAGCGGGCTCGCCGTTGAACGTCGTGACGACTGTCTCGAGGATGAAGAAGGTCGCCACCATCGTGAGGAGGTAACCCGGTACGACGCAGAGCAGCCCACCGATCATCCTGGTGCCGACGACGAAAGGGATGGGCCGCAGCCCCATCACCTCGACGGCGTCGATCTCCTCGGCGATACGCATGGCGCCGATCTCGGCGGTCATGCGGGTGCCGGCCTGCGCGGTGAACGCGATGCCCGCCACCAGCGGTCCGATGACACGGACGGCTCCGACGCCGCCGATGAGTCCCGAAAGGGCGCCGAAACCGATGATGTTCAGGGTGGCCAGCGCCTCGATGGCCAGAGAGGCACCGACCGCCATGCCCAGGATCAGCAGGACAGTGATTGTGCCGCCATCTACGATCAGCGAGCCGCGGCCCCATGCTAGGTTGATCGTCGCCGCGAGCGTCTGTCGGGTGTACTTACGCACCGCCAACGGCAGATAGAGAATCGTCTGCGCGATGAACAACGTCCACTGACCCACCGTCCGCAGTGGCGCCGTCAGCGCCCGCTCCGAGAACAGGCGGCTACGCAGAAGCGAAGCGGGGGCGGCCATCACGCGATCGCCATCGGGAAGAACATGGTCTGGATCTGTGTCATGGCCAGATTCGTGAAGACGATGAGGACCACATTGATGACCACGGCTGCGTTCACCGCATCGGCAACGCCGCGGGGCCCGCCCTTCGCCTCCATGCCCCTCAGCGACGAGATGATCGCGACGATCGCCGCGAAGACCACGCTCTTCACCACGGCGAACCCGACGTCAACCATCTTCGCAAACGTGCCGAACGAACTCCAGAAGGAGCCGGGAGCCACCTCATTCACCGTCACTGACAGGAGGAAGGCCGCACCGGTACCCGACGCGATGATAACCACGCAGAGCACCGGAGCGATGAGGATGAGTGCAAGGAACCGCGGCACGACGAGTCGCCGGACGGGGTCGACGCCCAGGACTCGCATAGCGTCGAGTTCCTCGCGCATCGCCCGCGCCCCGAAATCGGACGCGATCGCCGAAGCGGCAGCACCGCCCATCAGGAGTCCGGCAGTGATCGGGGCGCCCTGCCGCACAACACCAACGCCGCTGGCCGCACCGAGTAGGGCGGTCGCACCGACTTCTGAGACCAAACCGGAGGTCACGACCGTGACCATGGCGCCAAAAGGAATCGCCATCAGCAACGCCGGAATGGCCGTGACCTTGAGCAGCACCCAGGCTTGCCAAAGGAACTCTTGGACCGGCAACCGCAGCGTGACCGTGTCGTACACCGCGTAACGCAGCACGTCAAGTGCGAGCTTCATCCCGCGGCCGGTCGTGCCCGATGCGCGCACCGGTATCGCCGCAGCCTTCGACAATGACCGGCCCACGGTCGATACCGGCCTCATCTCGCTGCCGGTTTTGCCGGACACACGCACCGGTATCGCCGCAGCATCCGATGCAGAATGCTCCCCTGTGGCCGATACCGACGTCAGTCCCCGCGGCGGAGCGGACTCCCCAACCCCGATGGCCACACAGTCTCCTTTGTATCAACCGCGTTCGCCAAGTGGCTGATAGCCAGCCTGCTCGACAATGCAATAACCAGGTTAGTAAATCAGAGTGTAACGGGGACCACAACTCGTACGGCCCCCGCTTGTTCGGCACCTGAACCCCGGTCAAACGACGTACGCCAACTGGCTGACACGCGGCCCTGTTCGGAAATACACTAACCAGGTTATAAAACAGAATGTGCCGGCGACCACAACCGTCGGGCCGACGACCAGTGAAGCTACAACAGATGTCGACAACCGCGCGGAACCGGTCGGTCCATGCACATTCAGTAAGTACGGCGATGAGGTCGAATCGGCGAGCGATGCGGCCTGAACGAGAGGACACGCTGGTGAACGCGCTGGGCAAGGCTGCAAGGGGAGCGCTGATCGCGCTTGCAACAATCGTCTCGAGCTTGAACGTCTCGCCATCTGCGACGGCCGATCCCCTGACGCCGCTGTCGGCGGCGGAGAACGAGTACCTTACCCAGGTTCGCCGGGTGTTCTCGCAGTATCGCGACCCTACCGAGTTCCGCAGCGACGGGGAGCTTTTGCATCTCGGGCGGGTTGCCTGTCATCAAGCCTCGATCGGCCTCGTCGGATACGGGGCGACGCTGATCACCCCCGCCATCACGCAGCTCGCCTTGATCTACCTGTGCCCGAGCTAGCGGACCGACCGTCAACAGCCCTCCCACCACGGAGTACACGCATGCGCATTATCGCCTCGATCGGCATCGCCCTCGCCAGCTCGGTTCTAGTCTCGACGGCTCCGTCGGCATCCGCCGACAACGACAGCTTCGTCAGCGAGACGAAAGACCTCGGATTCGTACAATCGGCCCCGAGCCTCATCAGTACGGCCCATTCCGCCTGCTACTTCCTTTGGCTGAATCGGGATCCCGGCCAGGTATCTGACCGCATATCACGCTATTTGGCCGTGGACCCCGGCACGGCGAACAGGTTCTTCACCATGTCTGTCCACGAGTACTGCCCCTGGTACAGCGATCGGATCGTCGGGTAGAACCGGCCGCCAACCGGATCGCGACAGCTAGTTCGCGCAGTCGGTCCTCGCAGTCGGTCACGAGCGACTCGACGATCTCGCGCGTCGGCCGCAGGTACGTGAACGCCCCGACCACTGCCCAATGAACAGGTCTCCAGCTCAAGGGCGCCAGCATGCCCGTCGGCGGCCGCCGCGTCGATCCGGCTGGAATGTCCCCGGTGCATAGTCCGGCCTGACCTGTCCCAGTGTTGTCAGTCAAGGGTTATGCGAGTCGAGGGCAGAGTGATCATCGGGAGGTCACACGCAGGTGCGGCAGGTAGATCCATCGGGCTGTCAAATGTAAAGGTTCAAGACATGTTGGACGACAGGGGTTCTAGAAATCCTTGACGGGTTCAGGGCTTGCTTGACGGGTCTGGTTTGATCTTGATCTTGTGACTGAACAGCTCCCGGACAGTGCTAGCGACTGGGTGATCGAGCACAGGTACCGCGCGGTCCTTCAGGTACTCGACGGGGTCTCGAAGAGTCAGGTGGCGCGGGAGTGCGGGGCATCACGGCAGTCCGTGCACTCATGGGTCATCCGCTACGAGGCCCTCGGCTTGCCGGGATTGGCCGACCGATCACGGCGGCCGTTGACGTCGCCGAACGAACTGTCGCCGACGGTGGTGGCGATGGTCTGCGAACTGCGCGGGTGGACGCGCCACCCTCGCGTTCGAGCGTGTATCGGATTCTGGTTCGGCACGGCTTGGTGGCTGCCCAACAGCAGAACCACAAACGCAAGTACCGACGCTGGCAGCGCGACGCCCCGATGCAGCTCTGGCAGATCGACATCATGGGCGGGGTCTTCTTAGTAGATGGCCGTGAATGCAAGTTGGTCGCCGGCATCGATGACCACGCCCGGTTCGTCGTGATGGCGACTGTCGTCGCCGATCCCGGGGCTCGCGCAGTGTGCGCGGCGTTCACCGCGGCCATGGCGACCTATGGTGTGCCGTCAGAAGTGTTGACAGACAACGGGAAGCAGTTCACGGGGCGGTTCACCAAGTCGTATCCGTCAGAGGTTCTGTTTGAACGGATCTGTCGGGAGAACGGCATCACCACGCGGTTGACCAAACCCCGGTCCCCGACAACGACCGGCAAGATCGAACGCTTCCATAAGACGCTGCGTCGCGAGTTCCTGGATTCCGCTGGCCCCTTCGCCAGCATCGAGACGGCCCAGGAGGCGATCGACGCCTGGGTGTACGGCTACAACTACAGCCGCCCGCACCAATCGCTGGGAATGGCGACGCCGGCGACGGTGTTTCGACCGGCGCCCGTCGAGGTGGTCCCGCCGGTTCCGGTGGACACCGAACCGCTGACTCCCAACATCGTCGACGTCGTCGTTCCGCCTCGTCCCACGCAACACCTCGCTCCGGCCGCAGAGCACTCGCTGGGCGGCATCGTTCACGCCGTCGAGTGGGAGGCCGTGCTGACGCCGCGAGCGCGGCTCCTGCTGCCGGGTGATCAGCAGTTCAAGTTCACCGCCGCGCTGGCCCGACGCGAGGTCACGGTATGGGCCAGCGACCGCAGCATCCACATCGTGCTCGGCGGCACGGTGATACGCACGCGACCGTCACGACTGTCCGAACACGACCTGCGCGATCTGCTGCGGCGCGGTGCACGCATAGCGGGACCCGAGCCAGCACGCGAGGCTGTCACCATCGACATGCTGACGACCAGCGCGGTGATCGAAGTCGCCCGCACCGTCTCGCGCGATGGCTCCATCGGCCTCGGCGGCCATAAGGTGCTGCTGGAGTCGACGTTGGTCGGCCAGCGCGTCCCCTCCGCTTCGAGGGCAGTCTGATGCACGTCGTGGCCAACGGCCGACTGGTCAAGACGCTGCCCGCGCCGCTGCCACCGGATCAGCGCGCGGCTCTGCGCGGTGCGCGGCCCTCCTCCGAGCCATTGCCGCCGCCAGCACCCCCGCACCAGGCCATGCGACGCGTGGCGGCCAACGGCACGGTCACCGTCGCCGGCCAACGCCTACGCATCGGACGTAGCTACCAAGGGCAAACGGTCGCTATCGTCATCGACGACAACGTCTTTCGCATCTTCACCGACGACAACGAGATATGCACCCGCTCAAGAAGAACCGATACGGACATCACCATCTTCAAGGCCTACCCTCGCCGCGATAGCACCTAACCACCGCGAAGATAAACGCAGACCGAATCCGTCAAGCATGTCCTGAAGCACAACCGTCAAGCATGTCTTGAAACCGCACACGGACACGGGCATCTCCTATGCGGTGCTGTACCTGGCATCGGATGAGTCGCGATTCGTAACCGGTCTGCAGCTTCCAGTGGAAGCCGGCGCGAGGATGAAAGGCACGGGCACCCGCAAAATGAAGCTCGCGGGCCAGGTTGCGATCATAACCGGCGATACCGGCGGAATTCCCGATGACCGCGCCACCTCAGTGCACCCGGGTATCGCAGTGGTGCGACGATGACCACACCGGCGTCGGGCGAAGGCGGTGACGCTGCGGCGGCAGCGTCACTGGAGAACATCCGTGCGTTCCTCTAGCTGATCGATGGGTCAATCAGTATCTTGGCGTGCCTCTCTGGATCGCCAAGGTCTCGAACCGCCTGCTCCACCCCATCGAGCCCAACCCTGCCGGTGATCATCGGAGCGACCTGAAGTTCTTCGGCAGCAAGGTGGTTCAGCGTCTGCACATACTCGTCGATAGAGTAGAAGAAGGAGAAGATCACGTCGACCTCCTTCGTCAACCCCGAAACCGGCTGAAACCGGTCTTCCTCCATACACACGCCGGCGACGACCACCTTCGAACCCGCCGCGGCGCCGGAGAGGATCTGCTGGAGGATTCCCGGCACCCCGGTACATTCGAAGACCACCGACGGCCGGTACGGCAGTCCCTGAAACATCAGCGTTTGCCGACCGAATCGATCTGGGTTGTCAGTCGCCGCGACCTGCTGCCATGCTTCGTACGGCGACGTTTCGCGCGGATCGACCACCACCTCGGCGCCGAGATCGGCGGCACGTTCGCGCCGCCGAGGAGAGAAGTCGGCCGCAACAATCGGCCCGATCCCCCGCATCTTCAACACCGCGATGATCGCGAGACCTATTGGTCCGCAACCAATCACCAGGGGCACCTCGTCGGACCCCAAGCCGGCGCGGTTGACCGCGTGCAACGCCACCGCGATGGGTTCGGTTAGCGCAGCGAGATCGGTACTCAGGTTGTCAGGCACCGGCAGCAGCAACGCCTCTGACAGCACCATCAGCTCGCCGTAGCCGCCCGGTGTGTCGACACCGCCGAATCCGATCAGGGTGGGCTCCGGGCGAAGCAGCATCGGGAACGACACCACCCGCGTTCCCGGCGCGAGCTGACCATTGGTACCCGGACCGTATTCGAGGACCTCGGCGCAGAACTCGTGGCCGAGAATCACCGGTTGCGTGACGTCCATCATGTCGACGCCAGTTACCTCGCGCATGCTTTCGACTAGCTCGGGACCATCGCTGATCGCGTGCAGGTCAGATCCGCAGATACCGGTCGCCAACGTCCGGACCAAGACTTCGCCCGACTGCGGCACCGGTGCGGGTACCGTTTTCACCTGGAGCCTTCGGTCGAGCAGCGTTACCGCGCGCATCGTGGTCATGACCGCGTCCTTTCAAGTGAGATGAATTCGGCGGTGAGTCTGTCAGGCATGGACGGCTCCTTTTCGGGGAGTGAGTCGGGATTCCGATGGTGCTCTGCTACGCGATTCGGGGCGGGAGTCGGCAAGTCCATGTAACGGACCGAGATCACCGTTCGGCTATCAATTCCTTCACCTTGTTTACTACCCCTGCGGAGGTGAGGTTGTACCGCTCACGCAAATGATGGGGCAGCGCAGTCGCCAGATCCGTTGCGGGTAGCGAGATGGTTGCAAGGCGGGCGCGCAGACGGCGCCGGGTCAGCACTTCACTCACCAAACTGCCCAGTCCGCCGATGGACAGGTGTTCCTCGACAACGAGGATGCGTTCGTTGCGGGAGAGTGCGTGTTCAACGATCTCCTCGTCGAATGGCGCGAGATAGATAACGTCGATCACCGTGACACCGATGCCGGCAGCTGCCAGTTCCTTCGCGGCCGTGACTGCGATTCCGGTGCCCAAGCCATGCGCCAAGATCGTGATGTCGGATCCCTGACCGAACTTCGTCCAGCCCTGCGCGGGGACGCTGAAATCCGCCGGATATACCGGTGGGTGTCCAGTGGGGCCGATGCGAAGGTAGAGCGGTCCATCGAGGTCGACGGTGGATCCCAGCACCGCGCAAGCAGCCGCGTCGTCGGCCACGGACGCCACGGACAGACCTGGGATCGCGCGAGTGACCGCGAGGTCCTCAAGCGCGAGGTGGCTGGTTCCGAAGTAGCCCATGTCCATGCCGCCCCAAGCCGCGATCAACCGGACCCGCATCCGGGTATAGGCGAGGTCGGTGCGAATCTGCTCAGCGCACTTCAGTGCGGTGAAGGCGCTCATGCCAACGACATACGGGATCAGTCCGCTCGCCGCCAACCCGGCAGCGACTGAGATCGCGTTGGCCTCGGCGATGCCCACGTCGAAGTATCGATTGGGGTGCCGGTCAACGAATGCGGCGGAAAGCGGTGATAGACCGACGTCTGGTGACACCAGGACAATCTCGTCCCTGGTATCGGCGATGCGCAGAAGTTCTTTAGCGATCGCTTCGCCACCGGTGACCTCGGTGCCACCGGCATTGGAGGAGAATGGGTCTGCGATTGCCGTCGACACTGTATCTGCAGTCACGATGCGTTGCTCCTGATCTCAAGTTCTGCTTGGGCCCGGTCCTGCGGACCCAGAAATCCCAGGTGCCAGTCGCGGGGATTGCTCTCCATGAACGACACACCTTTGCCCTTCAGCGTCCGGGCGACGATGCATGTCGGCGTGCGACTGTCGGGATCGGGTAGCCCGTCAAGGGCAACCATCACAGCGCCAACGTCATGCCCATCGATCTCGATTGCGTTCCAACCGAACGCGTGAAACCGGTCGGCAATAGGTTCGATGTTCATCACGCTGGACGTCGGCCCGTCGGCGCAACTTCCGTTTGCGTCGACAATCGCAACGAGACCGCCGAGCCCGTAGTGGGATGCGGCCATGGCAGCTTCCCAGACCTGCCCTTCGTGTAACTCACCGTCGCCGGTGAGGACGACGGTTCGGTAGTCACTGCCGCGCCGTCGAGCGGCTAAGGCCATCCCAACACCGACGGACAGGTTGTGTCCCAGAGCGCCGGAACTGAAGTCGATTCCCGGGGCAGTGCGCATATTGGGATGGTCGGTCAGCGGCGCGTCGATCGATCCGAACGTGTCTAGCCAAGCCTCGGGGAAGTAGCCCAGATCGGCAAGCACCGGCCAAAGACCAACGGCGACATGTCCTTTGCCAAGCACGAATCGGTCGCGATCCGGCCACTGCGGGTCAGAAGGAGCCAGGCGCAGCGTGTGATAGTAGAGAACCGAAAGCAATTCGGCACACGAGAATGTGCTGGAGTAATGCCCGAGTCCGGCGCGACCGATAAGACGGATGACCTCGAGGCGAATCCAGTTCGCTCGCCGTTCAAGCTCGGCCGCGTCGACCGGCCGCTGGCGATCCAGCACTACCCCCGAAATCCCGGTTGGACTGATGACGGCCATGTATGCAACCTCCAGAAGCTCAACGTCGATGCTCGACGAGGCAGAGGTTACCATTCTCACTGAACATGTGTCTATACATTGAACACGTGTACATCGCCTGTCATGCAGCTACGCTCGCGACAGCTCCCTGGACCATAGCTGCGCGAGCGCATCGACGAGGTGCGCCTCGTCGAAACCGATTTGGCGAACCCGCCACTGATACAGGGCGTACATGAGCTGCAATTGCAGAAGCATTACTCGCATCTGCGCTGGTTCGCGCTCAGCCTCCGGTATCCGGTCGAAGTAGGTCGCCATCCAACTCGCCTGCTCGCCGAACAGTCGGGCGTCAATAGCGCTGAACGTCGAATCCGCCGTGCTGGCCTCCATGCCGACCGCGAATGCAGTGATGTGGGAATCGAATACAACAATGAAGGCGCGGAGCCATTGCGCGACAGCCGCGGGCGTGGGATCGGGCAACGCAGCCAGTCGCCGGAATTCCGCCGCGAAGTCCGGCAGGCAACTCGTGCCGATTTGAACCGCGATCTCACCTTTGTCCTTGAAATGCGCATAGAACGTCCCCCGACTTGCCCCCGCGGTCGAGGCAATCTCATCGACCGTGGCGCCACGGTATCCACGCTCACGAAACACCGCGGTCGCCGCAGCCACGAGATCGTTCCGGGTTTGCAAGCGCCGCCGCTCGCGAAGCGACACAGACTGCGCGGCAGCGGCATCCGAACGGCGGGTACCCATGTCCTCAACTATAGTCAACCGCTCGGGCCGGCCGGTCGTCGGACTAATCAGCACATGAGGGATAGGTTGACAGCGTTCGTTGCCGAACGCAGGTAACGCAATGTCGTGGGCAGTGCGTCTCGGTGGCAGCCGACGCCACTCAGGCCGGGCCGATGAAATCGACGATGCGCCGGGCCGCGGCGAGGGGCTGTTCGACCTGAATGAAGTGACCGGCTTCGGCTACGAGTTCAACAATGCTGCCGGCGGGAAGAACGGCACCCACCCGATCAGCGAATTTCACTGAGATACAACCGTCTTCAGTACCGTGTAGATACAGTACGGGCAGCTTCGGACATGCGTCCCAATGGTCATGTAACGCGGCGTACTGCTCGGGCAGCCGGCCAGGTCGAAGTGTTGCACGGTACGGGCCAAGTGCGGCGCGCCAATTCTCAACGGAACCAATCGATGCGGCAACATAGCCGAGGTCGTTGCCCGCGCTGTGGTTCGGCGACCATCGCCGCCACAGTAGCGCTGGAAGCCACGACACTGACCTGTCCGGCAACCAGGGAAGCTGGATGTACTGGGTATACCAGCTCCGGATGAACTGTGCGGGCATCAACACCGGCAACGATCGCCGGGCACCGAAGCCCCGTAATGAGCGGAACGCCGGCATCGGCGGCACCGACATCACCACGGCTTTGGTGAACGGGGTGCCGGGGGCTGCAGACAGCCCGGTGGCAGCGACCGCGCCCAAGTCGTGACCAATCACCACATCTCGACCAGTAATCCCGGCCGCGCCCAGCACTTGTAGGGCGTCGTCCATCAGGGCTGCGATGTGGTAGCTACCGTCGGTCGGGATGGTTGAGGGCGCGTAGCCTCGCATGAACGGGGCGACCACCCGCCAGCCCGCGGCGGTCAATTCCCGAGCGATCGGACGCCAGCTATATGGAGTGTCGGGAAAACCGTGCAGGCACAACGCGATCGGTGCGGATGCCGGGCGGTTCGCGGGTTCCCAGCACAGCGCCTCCAGTGTTACGGCTGGGGCGGTCACCCGGATGCAGTGCGGTTCGAGGTTGCCCGCTGGACCCGTCGGCAGCGCCATCTGCAACCTTCCTCCTCGTTCGTCCGACTCATCTACGAGCGTGATCGCTCATCACTATAACCTGGTTGTCCATTTGAGTGTCGACCGAATTCTGGCCGATCCGAGATTCGCAGCCGGGAGACACACCCACTCATCGGCTGGGTGCGATGGCCACCGTCGTTCTAGCGCCGATGCGAACCGCGATCGTCGCGCTCCCGCTCCCATCGCTGGTGAAGGTGATGCGTTCTTCCCCCGTCGACGCGGTGTACGCCGACAGCGGACGCAACCGGGTGAGGTCCAATGTCACCTCAGCCTGGGGTGCACCGGAATTCCCGCACAGCACCAGCCGCAGATCATCGCCATCGCTGACCGCGTACGCGACCATCACATCCTCGAACGCGACGTGCTGCAGAATCGGCCCGGTGCGCGCGGAGTCGGACGATGGTTCGGTGATTAGCCGCGTCCAATCGCCTCGCCGAGTCAACAGACCTTGGGCAACAAGCGCATTAGCGAATGTCGAACCGTTGGCGTATCGGCGCATACCATCCTGAACGAGAGGCTCGTTGTAGGCGTCCAGCGCCCGCTGCGCGGCATCAGCGATCTGCTGATCACCCAATTCGCGGGCCGCCAACAAGATGACACCACGGGCGTACATGCCGGTGCTACGGTAATTGCCGGAGTCCAGCATGAACGGCTTGGCCAGGTAGGCCTCGAGTCCACCGTTGTGGATATCGAGAACCTCCCGGCAGGCGATGGCCCACAACGTGCGCGCGAAATCCAGGTAGACCGGCGCGATCCACCCGGCGGCCTGGAAGTACATGACCTCGCCACCGAACGGTATCGAAATACCGGTGTAGTCCGATCTGAACGGAACGATCTCGCCACCAGGCGTCATGAGTTCTTCACGCATCCCCCGCAGAAACGGCTCGCGAAGGGAATCGAGATGGCGCGTACCGAACGCAGCGTCATACGACGCCACGCTGTTGAGACCGTAGATGTTGCAGGCCGAGTAGGTCCAGTTCGGCTCGCAGGCGAACACCGTCTGCGGTGATCGACCGAAGTTCCACATCAGCGACTCGTTGAACGAATGGACATCGTGGCGGTAGGTCTTCTTCGGATTGCCCAGGCCGAATTCGAGCGACCCGGGGCCCACAAATCGGTCACTGCCGGTGTTGGCGCTGTAGGTGTTCAGGCAGATGCCCGACCACCCGGTCAGCATGATGTTCTCGAAGCCGGCCGGATCGTAATGGGTGCTCAGCCGTCCCCAAATCCGCTCCAGCCGCCAGTATTTCCAGACCTTCGGCACCGTCAGCTTCTCGATCAGCCGTTCCTGCGCCTCGGACAGATAACCGTGGAAGTTCGGTGTGTAGTGCCGTTGCACCTGCGCCAGCGCGTATTGCACATGGTTGATCTGGTACCGCAGCGCGGACGGCTGGAACTGCTCGATGATGTCGAATCCGTCGAACTTGTCGACCGGCTGCAAGCCTAGACTCAGTAGCCACTTCACGTGGCCCAGCTGGGTGTCGTCGAGTTCGCGCGGCGCGGGGTCCTCGGGGACCATCCGGCGTTGCAACGCGTCAAGGTCGGCGGGCAGATAGCTCGCACGCGCGGCTCGTAGCCGTGCGCTGCGCCGTACCGCGAGGACACGCCGGACGATCGCCAAGGCGACGATGACTCCGACGATCCCCAACGCCATACCCATGGCTCCGAGACGCGGCACCGGTTGTGGGTGACCGGACGCCAGACCCCCGGCGACCGCCACCGCACCGAGCCATGCCACGACGGGTGCCACCACATTGCCGGTGGCGAACCAGGCGATGAAGGCGATCGCGAATACGATCACTGAGATCACGCTTCCGAGCAGCGCCCACCAACCGAAGACCAGGAAGCCGGCCCCGGGGAAGAGCAGTCCCAGGCCCGCGGCCTGCGATGCCGTCGACAAGCCGAAAAGTGTCGGCAGCACGCCGATCACGGCCATCAGCAGATAAATGCTCGCACTGCGACGCAGTCGCCGTGATGCCACCGGACCGTTGAATTTCGAGCGGCGGGGTAGGTCGGCCGAGTCGGTACCCGATTCCCGCGTTGCGTTGTCGAGCAGGGTACTCATCGTGGACCACCTTGTGCCGCAGGGATGCGGGAACTGGCGGTCGGGAACAACACGGTGCGGTTGGCGCCGCCCATCCCGTGGCGGTGCAGCCACTCGTTGATCCTGGTGAACAGGGCTGCGATCAGCAGACAGCACGCCATCGGCTATCGGCGTCCCTTCGCCCGTTTTGCAACGCGGCGAGTGGCACCGCGTCGCTCCCAGGCAAGGTAGCTCTTCAGACATCGGGTCAGCGCCCGAGGATATGGCGGGGTGATCAGCCGGGCGAAGCTGAACGGCAGCTTGCTCGTCGTCACGGTGCGCTGATGGGTGAACGTGTCGAAACCCGTCTTGCCGTGGTACGCGCCCGATCCGCTATGTCCGACACCACCGAACGGAGCGGCCATCACCGCACAGTGCAGGGCGAAATCGTTGACCGATACACCACCGCTGAATGTGTGCTCTCTGAATTTCTCGAGGCCCCGGCCTTGCGGGCCGAACCAGTAGGCCGCCAAGGGCGCGGGCCGCGCCGCGATGTAATTGCACACTTGCGACAGGTCGTCGTACGGGTAGACCGAGAGCACCGGCCCGAAGACTTCCTCATGGGCCAGGCGCATGTCGTCAGTGACATCGAGCGCGATCATCGGGGGGATGCGCCGTTGGCCACGATCCAGCGGGATGCCGGTGTCGCGGATCGTAGCACCGAGGCGGCGGGCATCCTCGACCAGCCCGGTGACCCGGTCGAAATTCTTGTTATCGACGATGCTGACCATGCCGGCCTCGCCCTCGGTCGAGGCGGCCAGCCGGCCCTGTTCGATGGCGGCGTTCACGAATTGGTCGACGTGGGCACGCGGCACGAAGGCGTAGTCGGGGCACAGGCAGATCTGCCCACCGTTGGCCACCCGGGCGGCCATCACCCGCCGGGCCATCTCGGTGATGTCCGCGTCCGCGGCGATCACGGCCGGGTTCTTACCCCCTAGTTCCAGGGTGATCGGCACCAGGTTCCCTCCCGCCGTCGCGGCCACCAAGGCGCCGACGCCGGGTGATCCGGTGAAAAACAGGTGATCGAAATGCAAGGCGCTGAACGCCGCTCCGACATCGGCGCCGCCGGTGACAACAACCAGTTCGGTCGTGTCGAAGTACTCGGCGACCTTGGCGGCGAAGAGTTCGGCGGTGCGGGACGTCACCTCGGAGAATTTGATCATCACCCGGTTGCCGGCGGCGAATGCCGATGCCGCGGGCTGTACTACCAGGCCGATGGGGAAATTCCATGGGCCGATGACCCCGACCACGCCGAGGGGCTTCTTCTCGACCACGGTGGGCATACCCATCAGTGCACCGGAGCGAATGCGCTCGGGTCGCATCCATTTCTCGACATTGCGACGAGTCGCGCTGATATCGGGCAGGATTCCGGCCATCTCGGACAGCAGATTGACTCCGTAGGGACGGTTACCGAAGTCGGCGTGCAGGGCTTCTGCGAACTCGTCCGCGTTCTCCGTGAGCAGCAAGATCAGCCGGTCGATCCGATCGTGCCGAGTCCCGGCCGATGGTGTTCCGGCCGCCAAGAAGTCGGCCCGCTGCGCATCCAGCAGGGCCTGCAGTCGAACAGCGGGGGCGTCCGGGGCCGCTTCGGTCGGAAGGTCTACATCAGTGGGCACGGTGCTCCATTCGAACTGTTTGTGATCGGGTCGATCTTGCCAGCCGGCTGGTCAGGGGCAGGGTGACTGCGGCGCAGGTGATAATCATCAGGACGCCGCCGAGGCGTTGGTCGGTGACGGCAGACAATCTGAGTGAATTGACCTGGTGGGTATGGGATGCGGGCATGATGACCGCCGCCAGACCCAGGATCGCCGCAACCTCCTGGCCGACGGTCAGGGCCGCGCGGCGCAGAGCCAACGGAACCCTGCCGGCGGTGAGCAGAATGGCCGACCAGTATCCGATGCCGATCACCACCGCCGACGCGATCACTAACGCAGGGACGGCCATCAGCAGAGCGGATCGACCGTGGATGGCGGGAAGGTGCAGGACGATCAGAAAGGTCGAATTAGCGACTACCGCCGCGACGACCCCCGCCATCCAGACAGACGATCGCCTGACCTGCCGATCAGTCCGTCCTCGCACCCCCGCGACGATCAGCAGCGGAGCGGCTACCAAGACCACCTCCAAGATCACCATCGCGATCAGGTGCGACTGCAGTCCGAGGGACCGGACGGGTTCGGATGCCACGACGGCGATCAGTCCCCCGGCGACAGCGAAGGCAAGCACTCGATTGCGGAAGATCGTCCAGCACAGCAACAACGCTGCGGTGAGAGCCGCAATAGCGAAAACGCTTGCTGACCAGTGGATCTGCATCGGACTGTCGTGCATGCCGGGCAGATGCTGGTGGTGATGAACTGGCATCGGAGTCGCATTGGCGCGCAGCAGCACCGCACCCACGGCCACTGCGACGGCCAGTTCGGCGGTGGCCGCCAACCACAGGCCCGGCGACAATCGAATGCCACCCGGTGCGGTAATCGTGGGCTCGACCATCGAGGTCATGGGTTGCGCACGAGGGTGGGCAGACGCTTCTGTGACACCACCCGGGACATCACCGCGGCCACTCTCGATCCCCTACCGACCAGAGCTTGAGCCTTCCCTGCCGCCAGCGCGTCGTAGCCAGCACGGGCCACCTCGGCCGGAGAGCCGGCCTTGTTCTTTGCGAACATATTGTGCAGCAAGGATTTGCCTTTGAATGTGTCGATTCCTCCGGCCTGGGCGAACTTGGTCTGGGTGGCACCAGGGGTCAGGCAAGTCACCGTGACGCCGAACTGCTTCAGTTCCGCGGCCAAGGCGTAGGTGAAGGTATTGACGTAAGACTTACTGGCGCCGTAGGACGCCATTCGGGTCGAGGGAACCATCCCCGCAGTGGAGCCCACGTTGAGGATGGCGCCGCGGCGACGGGCCTTCATCTCCTGGCCGAACAGCATCGAGGTCATGGTGAGCGTGATCACGTTGAGTTCGAGCATGTTCGCCACTCGCGCGGGCTCCAGGTCCACCGAATCGCCGAAGCACGCGAAGCCGGCATTGTTGATCAAGGTGTCGGGGAACCAGTCGTGCTCGTGACACCAGCGAAGCAGTGCCTCGGCGGCATGCGGCTCGGCTAGGTCCATCTGCAGCGTCTCCAACCGATCGGCGGCGAAGCCGAAGTCCTCGGCAAGCTGGTCGAGTTCGGATTGCACCAGACTGACCGCCAGCACGCGGGACCCGTCCTGCAGGAACAGCTTGGTGAATTCCTTCCCGATGCCCGATCCGGCGCCGGTCACGATGACTTTCTTCATTCCTTGAATCCGTTCTTGTCGATGATCTCGCTGGTGACGCGCTGGCCTGTCAGGACACCGGAGTGAGGGAGACCTCGGTGCGGTCGCGAAGGTCGACCTCCAGGTGGATGCGGCCCTGGTTGTCGGCGGTCGCTTCGTCTGCGGTGGCGCCTCGCAGTCGGTAGCGGCTGCGAGGCTGCAGGCGCCGGACGCCGATGCTGGCTCGTGCCGCACCGGTTCCGGGCCGCAGCACCAGGCGTAGATCGGTGCCGTCGGTATGGGCCGAGGCGACCAGGACTTCGGGGTAGACGACGTCATCGAGTAGCGGGCCGCTCAGGGTCGCCATTCCGGGTCCATCGGCGATCAGTGCGCGCTGCCCGCCGGGCGGGTTGAACCGCGCCATGGCGAGCATCGCGTTCATGTTGGTCGACAACGCCGTGTACCACCGCGTTCCGCCGCTTTCGCTGACCGGCGCTTGACGGTCCAGCGAGTCCGACAGCTGGCCGAATAGTTCGGTGTCTCCCATCTCGGCCGCGGCCCACATTACCGGGGCGTAGGCGCCTAGCGGGGTCTTGCGGTAATTGCCGGTGTCGATGGCATCCCAGCCGCGCAGCAGGATTGCCGGTTCGGCTCCGCTGGTGTCGATGAATTCGCGGCGGGCAATAGTCCAACACCGTTGTGCGAGTTCGGGGTCGAAGGCATGCAGCATTGCCGCGAGACCGCAATCCGCGATGGTGGAGGTCAACATGGGTATGGTCACGCCCAGACGTGAAGACCGGATTGCGGTGACGCGGCCATCGGGTGTGATGAATTCGTCGTTGAGCCGCCGACGGAAGTCCGCGCCGGCCGATTCGATGAATCGAGTGCCGTGCATACGGTCGGACAGCATGAGGGTGCTGATCGCCTGCATGTTGCAGGCGCTGTAGATCCAGTTCGGCTCACACGGGAACAGCGTCATGCCCGAGCGCTGCATGTTGGCATGTACGGCCGCGCTGACCATGTCGTGGGTATAGGGCCAGGTGCGCTTGCCAAGCCGGAACGGCAGCGCACCGCTGCGACGGTATCGGTCGTCACCGGTATTGGATTCGTAGGTCCCCAGCATCATGCCGAGGTATCCCGAGAGCATGACGTTGTCTCGCTTCATCGGGTCCCAGTCCAGGCTGAGGTTGCCCCAGGTCTGTTCGAATGCCCAATAGCGCCACACCGCGGGCAGCGTGAGTTTGTCGATCAGGTTGCGTTGTGCCGCTGACAGGTATCCGTGAAACGACGGCGTGAAGTGGAGCTGAGCCGTCGCCAGTGCGTACTGCATGAAATTGAGCTGGTAACGCATAGCCGAGGTTTGGAACTGGTCGATCCGGTCAAAGCCATCGAAGCGTTCCAGCGGCTGCAGCGCTCGATCGAGCAGCGAGCGGGCGACTGCGAGATCGGTCTCCGACAATTCCAGCGCAGCGTGGTCTTTCGGCCGTGGATCCAGACGCACAGCCGTTGCCAGGTAGCCGGCGCGGGTATGGCCTCGGTCCTGCGCGGCCCGGAAGGCACGACGCCTGGCCACGACACCCGCCACAGTCGTTCCTACGAGCGCGGCAGGAATCGCCAGTCGCGCACCGTTCCACGTCCGCCTGCCTCCGGCAGCCTGGTTGCGGGCATTCATCGCGGCGGCCAGCCACAGCAGTATCGGCGCGACGATGTTGCCGCTGCCAAACCAGGCGACCAGGGATGCGAAGAAGCCGGCAATCGTGGCCACGAACCGCAGCGGGCTGCGGGTGTAGAGATAGCCAGCACCGGGGGCCAACGCGCCGAGCGCCAGTGCTCGAACTCCTGAGCGCTTACTCACCGCGGCTGTCGCCGTTGCCGCCGTTGCGATGGACACCATGACTAATGCCGTGCGCCGCAGCAATCGTCGAACAGCTGGGCCATTTGGTTGAGTCGGCACCTCAAACGCATAGCCGATACCCGCAACCTGTTCAGTGTCCACGGCGGAACTGCTCATCCGTCACCTCTCCTCTGGAGTGCTGAGCCGAGTCGACCAACTGGCTACCGCGACAGGTGCGGATGCTCCCGGGTCACGCCGGAGTCGACGGAGCACGGCTCCGAAGAGCGCGGCGACGAGCACACAACACGCCATCGACGCCACCCATCCCGGTTGTTCTTCAGTCGAATTCGTACTCACCGCGACGCCCGCCTCGCTGGGCAAGGCGTCACGACGTACGCCGAAGCTTAATACCGTCGGCCCCCGTCGGCAATAGCTGGATTGCGCGAAGTTTCCCCGCGGCACGGCTTAGACTCGGGCGGACGAAAGGATGTCGAGTGGCGGAAGGCGCAGTCGGTCGGCCGGCCCAGGCACAAGGCCGACCGCGCACACGCAAGCCCGGCGCGGGCCGGCGACGCGACCCTGCCATCGATGCGAAGCTCCAGTGCTCGGCCCGCGCACTCTATGCCCGCGAAGGTTGGGCCGGATTCCATTTCGAGGGTGTGGCTCGAGCCGCCGGGGTCAGCAAGGATGCCGTGTACCGACGCTATCCCGATGCCAAAACCCTTTTACTCGAAGCACTCTCGGGCCAGCCTGTTCCCCTGCTGTCCGCCGATCCGCCTGTTGAAACTGCCCTGATCTCCTTCGCCTGCGATGCATTCGCCTATTTCGCCAGCGGCGATGGCCTGGCGAATCTACGGGTGCACATCGACGGTGTACAGCATCCGGACATCCTGCAGGAATACCGAAACCGAGTGGTGCAGCCGCAGATTGAGCACGCCATCGGCGTACTTGAAGCCGCCCAACGCGACGGGCAGCTGCACCCCGACGTCTCCCCCGCGGCGGTAATCGAGGCATTGGGCGGGGTGATCATGCTGCACGCTCTCGCCACAACGCCCCAACTCACAACGACTGGAGCCCCCGACGAGGCCACGGTGGATCAGATCACGGTGTTCGTTAATCAGATCCTGCACGGCCGGGTCACACAACGGCTGCCGCGCTGAGCGCATCGCCCCACAGCGTCGATGCTCGAAGGCGCTAACGGACCGTATTCGCGCGATCTTCTCAATCGAAGCCGGCGACGAACTCCAAGACGTGTTTAGCCGGTATCCGCCACTGTGGATCCAGCATCATGTCGTGGCACAGGCCGTCTAGCAGCAGCGCCGGCACCCCGTAGGCCCGAGCTGTGGCCTGCAGACTGCGTGTCCCGAAGAGCGCGTCGTCGCGCGAGCCGATCACCAGCATCGGTGGAAGGTCTTGTGGCACCAAGGAAACTCTTCTGAGTAGGTCGCACACTGCCCGCAGCGATTCTGGCCCCAAACGTTCAGCATGCGCGTGCGCGTCAGCAGCATTCAACCGACCGCTGAAGAAGGGGGTGTTGTTGGCCTGATCGGCCGTCCCCCTGCGCCCCGATACGAAACGCAGAGCGTTGAGGACCGCTGCGGGACGGTTTCCCCGGATGGCGTCGAGGAACCCGTGACCGCCCAGGCCACCCGCGGTCGCCGAGGCGAACAGCACCGCGGCACGCACCTTCTGAGCCCGCGTCGCCAGATAGCGCTGGACAACGGCTCCGCCCATGGAGTGGCCGACCAGAACCGGCCTACGCCCTAATACCTCGACTACGTCGTCGACGTCGTCGACGTAGTCGTCCAGCCCGATCCGGTGTAGTCGGTCGCGCCCCGAACTGGCACCGTGCCCACGCAGGCTCAGCGCGATGACGTGATGTCCGCGTTGAGCGAAGAAGGAAACGTAGCGCCGCCAGCACCATGCGCCGTGGCACACCCCGTGGACAAAAAGGATCGGTACCGCAGCGTCTTTCGGTCCGCTGCGGAGGATCTCCAGCTGTTTATCCGCGAAGCGCCAGGTCTCGGCCTCCGGCAGCGGTTGGGTCACCGTCTCGATGACCTCGATGACCGGTTCGGGCAGTCAGATCGCCGGCACATTGGCCAGCGTTCCTCTACGTGACGTCCCGCTCGCCGTGCGCGCACCGGGACAGTCGCCGCCTTGCTGCCTACCATGCCTGTTCGCCGGCCTGTTCGGGTAATCGACTAGGTGGACTCGGCAGGGGCTTCAAGCACTCCCGCACTGACGAGTTCCTCGATCTCTGTGTCCGACAATCCGAGCAGCATGCCCGCGAGTTCGCGGGTGTCGGCGGCCATCGCCGGTGCGGGACGAAGTTCCAACTCGGGGATGTTTTCGAACAACGCGGGCCCCAGGAACGCCTCCAACGGTTCGTCATAGCCCGGCTGCACCAGTTCACCTAGCCGGTGTCGGGCCGCCACTTGAGGATCGGTGAGGAGATGCTTGACGTGCACTGCCGCACCAGCGGCCACCCCCGCCGCCTGGAGACGGTCCTGCGCTTCGCGTGGCGTCAGCACGGCAGTCCACTCCTGTACCGCCGCTTCGAGTGTGGCTCGATGCGCTACCCGGCCCGAGGCGATCGCGTAATCGGGGTTGTCGGCCAGATCGCGGCGGCCGATAGCGTTGGCGAGGTTGACCCAGTCCTCGTCACCGTCGACCGTCACCGCGCAATAGGAATCTTCACCCACACAGGAATAAATCCCTGAGGGCGCATCGAATTCGCCGCCGTTTCCCTTGGCCACCAACGTACCCGGCTGTAGTGATTCCCGGACATAGTCGGTGGCCAACTGGCTGAAGACAGTCTCCATCTGGGCCAGGTTGATCCGCCGTCCCGCACCTGTGCGTTCCCGCTCGATCAACGCCGCGATCACCGCGGCGGTGCCGACCCGGCCGGCCGCATGGTCGGGGTAGACCGTCTGATCGTCACCGAAGCCGCCAACCGCATCGGGGTGACGCCACAGCGCGGTCAGACCGACGGCGGCACGAACCAGCGGGCCGTAACCCATCCGCTTCGACCACGATCCCGTATGCCCCAGTGCGCTGCTCTCGACCACGATGATCCTCGGGTTGATCGCCTTGAGCTCGTCGTAGCCCAGCCCCAGCGATTCCAGCGTGCCCGGTTTGAAGTTGGTCAACACCACATCGGAGTCCGCAACCAACCGCCCGAACAGCTCCTTGCCCGCCGCGCTGCGCAGGTTCAGCCCGAAGCTACGTTTGCCGCGGTTACCCAGCGAGAACGAATAGCTGACTTTGGCGGGTGCGTCGGCCTGCCGGGCGCCGTCGATGAACGCGCGGTTCTCCACCTTGATGACTTCGGCGCCCTGATCTGCCAGTGCACGACCAGTTTCCGCGCCGACCACAATGACGCCCAGGTCGAGCACCCGCACGCCCGTCAGCGGCCGAGCCGGCACCTGTTGGTGCGCGGTAGGCTCGCGCTCGGACACCTCGGCCATGACCTCGGCCGTGTGCTCACCGAGCTCGGGGGCCCGATGTCGGAATCCGGCGCGCACCTCGTCGAACTCCAGATAACCGTTCGGGATCGTCGCCTGCAGCCCTGGCGCAATCTCAGCGTGTACGAATGAGTTACGTTCCCGCACATGATCGCTGGTTAGAATTTCCTCGGCAGTGTTCAGTGGGCCGACTGCAATGCCGAGTTCTGAGCCACGCGAAACGATCTCAGCACGGGTCTTGTCGGCAAAGAATTCCACCAGGGCTGGCTGGATCTTGGCCGCCCAGTTCATGAACCTGCCAAGCAGGTTCTCCAGTGCTGGGTCGGCAAGCTCCTCGGGCTCCCCCATCCAGGTGAACAACGCCCGCCACTGCTTGGCCGAGGCAACGAAGATGCGGACATGCCCATCCGCGCAGGGCAGGATCGGATACATCATCCGGACATCCGGGCGCCCCGGTGGCATGTTGATCATCGGCTGACCCATAGTTGCCGTCCCAGCCATACCGAACCCAGGATCGAGATCCTGCACCACCAGGTCGAACAGCGAAACATCCAGGTAGTCACCACCGGCACCGCGTTGGGCCCGGAAATAGGCGAGTAGTGCCGCATAGGCGACGTCGACGGCTGCTGTCTGGGTCGCCAGGCGTCCGGGCGGGAGGAGCGGCTCACGCCCTGGCGCGCCCGATCGGGTCAGCAGTGACGACATCGCCACGAACACTGCTTCACTCGATTTGTAGTCGCGATATGGGCCGGTCTGTCCGAAGTCGCTTACTGATGCGACGACGAGATTCGGGTTGCGCTGGCGCATGACGTCTTGTCCCGCACCGAGTTCGGTGAGCCGACCGACGCGCTGGGACTCCAGAAAGATATCGGCGCTGTCGGTGAGCGTCAGCAGTTGGGAGCGTCCCGCATCGGTGTCTACGTCGATAGCTACCCCCCGCTTGTTTGCGTGTGCGGTGGCAAAACCCAATCCGTGGCCGTCGTGCTGGGGCTGTGCCCGCCGGCTGCCGGCACCTTCCGGCGGTTCCACCAGAACAACATCCGCGCCGAGATCGGCCAGAAAGCGACCCGCGAAGCCGGCCGGCCCGTCGGTGAAGTCGACCACCCGAACACCACTCAGCGGGAGTGAAACATCAGGCCGTGAAATATCGAGCATAATCGCGCTTCCTCTCCCGAGCCCCTAACGGGGCAGTCCTAAACCGCGTGCAATCAGGCCGCGTTGAACATCGTTGGTACCGCCTCCGACCACATACATGATCGACTGGCGCAGCCCATATTCGAAGGCTCCGCCGCCGGGAATGTCGCTTGCACCCTCCCCGCTCAACGCTGCGGCCGGACCGCAGACGGCCAGCGTGGCCTCGCCGAAGTCCTCCGACACATCACCGCCCATCACACCTGCCATCGCGGCGTCGAACATTGCCCCGATATCAGTCGAGCTGGCCTGAACCGCCGCGTTGACCAGAGAGCGGGTGGCCTGCACGCGCACTGCCAGATCCGTGATCACGGCTCTTTTGGCCGACCCGCGTGGGCCGGCGAGCAATTCGGGTTCGGTGCCGACGAAGTCGAGCAAGTCATCGAGCTGACGGTGCAGTGCGGCGGCGATGTTGCCCATCGTGATCCGTTCTCCGGCGAGGGCGTCCACAATGACCGCCCATCCGCCATTGACCTCACCGACGCGTGCCGAATCCGGGATGCGGACCTCGTCGTAGAACACTGTGCACGACACCTCACCAGACAGCGCTGTGTGCTGCTGAATGGTGACGCCCGGTGTGTGGATCGAGAACAGGAACACCGTGATGCCCGCATGCCGGGGCTTGGCATCCGGATCGGTGCGCGCAGCCAGCCACACCCAGTCCGAGATCTGCGCGGTGGTGGTCCACAGTTTCTGCCCGTTGATCACCCAGTCGTTGCCGTCGCGCACCGCGCTGGTACGCAACGACGCCAGATCCGAACCGGCTTCGGGCTCGGAGTAGCCCAGGCAGAAGTTCATCTCGCCCGCCTGGATGATCGGCAGGAACTGTTGCTTTTGTTCCTCGGTACCGTGCCGCAGGATCGACGAACCGAGGAGCATGACCGAGCCGAGTGCCTTGGCCGCGCCGACGCGGTTGTAGGTGGTCTCCTCGTTGAGCACCACCTGCTCGGCCAATGAGGCATTGCGTCCGCCGTATTGCTCGGGCCAGCCGAAGCCGAACCAGCCCTTCTCAGCGATGGCACGCGTAACGTTCTCGTCGGTGTGCGTCTGTGTCGGCGCACCGTCTCGAGCCCCCTGCTCGGAGAGGAACTGCCGATACTCCTCGCGGAACGCCTCACCGTCCTCACCGAGGTCGGCGGACGGTAGACGAGATCCGTTCTCTACTAATGCATCACCTACGGTGCCTTGCGCAGACTCAATCGTGGCGAGCAAGGTGATATCACTATGCACGCGGCGGAACAACCAGGGCGCGGGGTGTTCGTTGAAGTAGCCAATCGCGGCCAGCGTGTGGTGAGCGCACAGTTGTACCTTCGGTGCAATCGCCGCGATATGGCTGACGGCGATCTCGGCCATCAGCAACGCGTCATCCCGACCGTGTTCGAGTGCCGACACTGCATCGGCCAGCAGCAGATTTGCCGACCTGATCTCAATGGCGCACTGCGCAGTGCGCTGCTGCACCGCACCAAAGCTGCCGATAGCCTTTCCGAACTGATGCCGGGTCTTCGCATGTTCGATCGCCATCTCCTGGGCATATTCGGCCGCTGCCAGCGCCCTTGCCGCCTTTCCCATTCGAGTCAGCACCAGAACCCGGTCAGCCTGGGTCCGGTCGATCTCACGCTCCACAACGATGTTTCCCGGCGTGATGCGACTCCACGACGGAATCGCCAGGCCAGCCAGCGGCTCCGCATTCTGGATAGCTACCACCCGCGCGACGCCGCCGTTCTTCGGCACCACCAGCACATGGGTGGCGGCGCCGCCTTCATCGACCGGCGACGAGTCATCTCCGGTCACCACCACACGCATTTCGCCGGAACCGATCCCGATGTCTGCGAACAGCTCGGCGGTGCCGTAGCCATCCATCAGCGGGAGCGGACACGCTGCGCGGCCCAGGCGTCGGGATGCGGCAACAGCCAGACCGATCGCCCCGGCGTCGGCCAGTTCGAACCAGCCCTGTTCGGCGGCGGCCGTCCAGAGTTTCCCGACATCGCCATGCTCGGCCGCAGTAGCGTCACCCCAGATCTTGGCGATCAGCCCGGCAACCGAATCGTCGAAAGCCGCCAGCTCCGGATTACTTCGACCGCTCAACGGTTTTTCCATTCTGCGGGGCGCTTCATCGCAAACGCCGTCATGCCTTCGATCGCGTCGGCACTGGTCATGAGCTCATCGGCGACGTCGCTGGGTGCTGTCACCGCGTCGACGGTGTCCGGGATGCCCTGTGTCTGTGCCATCACTTTGAGTGACAGGCGCACCGATGTCGGCGACCCGTTGAGAATCTCGGCGGCCAATTCGCGCGCGGCCGCCAATGCCTGGCCCTCGGCAGCAATTCGGTTGACCACACCCAGCTCGCGGGCCTCCTCGGCGCCGATTCTTCGACCCGTGAGAATCAGCTCATTAGCGACCTTCTGCGGGATTGCGCGCGGCAGTCGAACCAGACCGCCGGCACCGGCGAACAGACCAACCTTGACCTCGCTCAGCGCGAACTTGGCCGACTGGTCGGCCACCACCAGATGACAGGCCAGCGCAATCTCGAAACCACCGCCCATCGCGAATCCGTTCACGGCGGCAATGACCGGCTTGTGCATACTGCGCCGGCCGGTCAGCCCCCCAAAGCCGCTGAGCGGTATGTACATCGGCTTGCCGCTCGCGCTGTAGACCAGATCGTTGCCGGCGCAGAACGCCTTGGCGCCCTCACCGGTGATGATGGCCACCCACAGCTCACGGTCGGCGAAGAAGGCGTCGAAGATGCTCTCCAACTCTTCGTGGGCGGGCGGGTGCAAGCAGTTGCGTACCTCCGGCCGGTTGATGCTGACTTCGAGCAGATGTCCGTCGCGACGAACATTGACGAATTCATACGCCTCTCGCAGGACGGGCTCGACCTTCGGATACAGCCGTTCGGCGACCTCTTGAGAGCCCGTCACCCGGTTGCCGTATCCGAATGCGGTGACGTAGATACGTTTACCGATCGGATTGTCGGCGCTCTCCAGAACGGACATCAGTTCATCGTCACCGGGAGCGATCTGCGCGAGGAAACGCCCACCGCCGTCATCCAGCCGCCCAATGACTATCGCAGTCTTCTTCCCACCACGACCATAGACGATGGTGTATGCCTCGACCGTCGCCCAGCCCAGCGGATGTTCCACATGTTCCGGGCTGTCCAATGCGTCGATCTGCCCCTGTAATCCCGCGCTGTCGTCCGACTTGAGTTCAGTGGGCTGGGTGCTGTAGATGCCGACCGAGGTCTTCGACATCACCCCACCGTTGGCCGAAACCAACGCATAACTGCACGGTAGGGACCGAGCGCGGTCCACCGCCTCGGCGATGGCGTGCATCGAGTAGTTGTTGCCCGCTCCGCCGAAGAACGGCAGCCCGCCAGTAAGGGTCAACCCACGTGGGTCGTCTGCCGAAAGACCCAATGTGTCGGTGATATTCGAGACAGCGATCGGGAAGCACGAGTAGAAATCGAAGAATTGGATCTCATCGGCACCCAGTCCGGCAACCTCCAGCGCATGCCGGACGGCAGTTACCGCTGACGGTGCCGAACCGAGATCCTGTCGGTCCAACAGGTTTCGCTCTCGCAGATCGGCCTGGCCGTGCAAGAACACCCACTTGCTTTCATCGATGCCGAGCTTCTGGGCCGCGCCGACCGACGCCAACAGCACCGCTGCGCCTTGGTTGACCTGGTCACGTGCCACGAGGAAACGCGGGTACGGCTCGGCGATCATCCGGTTGCGTTCGGTGACCGCGACCAATTCGTCGGAGTCATGTTCATCCCGAGCTGCCGACAATGGGTTCGTAGCTGCCACTTTGGTGAACGGTGCGAACAACGCACCCATCGACGCCAGGTACTTGCCCCTGCTTTCTGCGCGGGCGGCCCGTCGCGCATTCTCCAGCAGGGCGTACTGGGCAGGTGCCGTTGTCAGACCGTGGGCAGCCTGCTCCATGGTGGTGAGCCCGAACAGACCGAACCCACGATCTTCGAATGCGCGGTTCGGATCAGCGGGATCGTCGGAGAAGTCTGGTCTACTGTCCTGCTTGGCGAGGTGGCGGATGGTCGAGATTGCCTCGGCCCCGGCCAACAGCACCACATCTGCTCTACCTGACTGGATCTCACGCGCGAACTCAGTGGCGAGATGTTGGGGCGACTGTCCCCCGGCCACGTCCAGAATCGCGCGCTTCGGATCAGCACCGAGCCGATTTGCCACCGATAGCGGATATTTTGCCGACTTTCCCAACGGTGCGAGAGCCCCGGGGGTCGAGTCCTCAAACTGTCGGGTGCACGCGACGACGTCGATCGCGGCGATGAGCTCCGACGCCTCGACGCCGGTGTCGACCACCGCCGCCCGGGCGGCCTTGACTGCCAAGTCTATGGGCGACAAACCCTCGTAATCAGCACCATCGACGCGTTCGGCGGCTTGGCCCACTCCGATGATGATCGGGGTACGCGGGTCTACCGTCGCTGCCATATCAGTTGTCCTCCAGAGACTTTGCGATGCATTCAGCCGCCTCGAGATAGTCCTCGATCATTTCTCGGACGACTTCGCGCGCAGGCTTGACCTTGTTCATCAACCCCACTCCCTGACCTACCCAGTAGGTAGCCAAATCCTGGGCACCCTTGTTGCCGTTCTCAGCGAGGACGTCGACTCGTCGCAGTACGTTGTCGGCGATCACCGCCTGCAGAGGCATGGGTAGCGCTCCCGGCCCTTGCGCGGCCGGTTCCCACGCATCCGTCCACGCCGACTTGAGTTGACGGGAATACTTTCCGGTGCGCCCCTTCGACCGAACGGTGTCACGCGAACTTGCGGCCAACATCTTCTGCACGGTGTATGGCGCGGTCTCAGCCTCTTCGGTGGTCAGCCACACCGACCCGGTCCAGGCCCCTGCGGCACCGAGAGCGATAGAGGCCGCGACTTGCCTGCCGGTGACGATGCCACCCGCGGCAAGGACCGGGACGTTGCGGATCGGGCGAATAGCCTCGATGATCTCGGGGATCAACACCAAGGTGGTCACCTCTCCGCAGTGACCACCGGCCTCGGTGCCCTGCGCCACGAGAATGTCGACGCCGGCATGCACCTGCTTGATCGCGTGCTCCATGGCGCCGACCAACGCAGCCACCGGCACAGCCTCGGCCTTAGCTCGATCGATCATGAACTGCGGCGGTACACCGAGCGCATTGGCGATCAACTTGATCGGGTGACGGAATGACACCTCGAGCAACTGCTCGCCGATGGAGTCCGACAGAGTCTGCAGCATTTGGAACGGGTGCTCGCCGATCTCATCCATGCTGACGCCATGTTCCGCCAGCAGCGTGACCACATAGTCGCGGTGCACGGTCGGGACCATCTCCAGGAGTTGCTCGGATGTCAGATCCAGGCCTTTGCCTTCGAATTTCTCCGGACAGACGATATCCACGCCATAGGGTTTGCCCCCGACGTGCTCGTCGATCCACGAGAGCTCGTGCTCCAGTTGCTCGGGACTGTGCGAAGAGGCCCCCAACACACCGAATCCCCCAGCATTGGTCACCGCGGCGACGACATCCCGGCAGTGGCTGAAGGCCAGAACCGGGAATTCGATACCGAGCATTTCGCAGATCTGAGTCTTCACTGTCGCTCCCACTTCCGTACACATTTCCGACGATATCCGTCCGTTAGCCAGACCATAGAGGTTGCCGGTTGATTGGGCAAGCTCTCTACTTGGTTCGGCGGTAGCTCGTGCTGATCGTCAACGCGGCACCCGGCAGGGCTGCACACCCCGAGTTGACAGTGGCGACCGGCGCCAGCAATGCGGCGGTGCACGCCGCACTCGTTCCGGCGTGCCGCCGCCACCATCGTCCGCGACAGCCTCGGCGTCGAGGCGGCGCAGCAGCATCTCGGCCACCACATTTGACAACCACCGAAGGCCACTACGCCGAGCGGAAAACCACCGGTCCGGATGCCCGAGAAACCCTGGCAGGTTGTTTTAGGTACGGAACAAGGTGTGAGACCAGTGTTTCCGCTGGTGGATGGAGCCGCCTAGGAGAATCGAACTCCTGACCTATTCATTACGAGTGAATCGCTCTACCGACTGAGCTAAGGCGGCGCGCCCAGCACAACCGGGCCGGCCCAGTTTACAGGTCGGCCCGCAGCGCCTGTCCGACGGTGGCGACCATGGCCCCGACGGCGAACCGGGGCTTCACGTTCGCGGCCAGCGCGTCGCGGCATTCCAGTACCGCCTCGATACAGCGCAACAGCGCATCCGCCGACGCGTGCGCAGCCATCGCCGCGGCGGCATCGGTCATGTCCGGGTGGTTGGGCCGCGCGGAGCCGGCCCCCGATGCGACCAGCAGGGCATCCCGGAAATAGGTGGCGAGGTCGATCAGGGCCCGGTCCAGCGCATCGCGTGACGCCCTGGTCTGGCGCGACTTCTGTCGGCGCTCCAGATCCTTGATCACCCCGGCCGTGCCACGCAGCGTCCCGGCGGTGCCCTTGCCGGTGCCGCCGGCGCCCAGCGCGGTGCGCAGTTCCTCGGTCTCGGCCTCGGCCCGATCGGCGGTCAGATCGCGGGCCTCGGACTCCGCGGCGGCCACCAACTCGTCGACCGCGGTGAACGCCCGCGACGGGGTCGCCGCGTCGCGGGCCAGCGCCAGCGCGCGCTGGCGACGCTGACGGGCGTCTGGATCGGTGGCCAGCCGCCGGGCCCGGCCCACGTGGCCGCCGCTGACCGCCGCCGCCCAGGCGGCCGTCTCGCCGTCGAGCCCGTCGGTGTCGATCAGCACCTGGGCGATCGCCGCCGGCGCCGGCGTCACCAAGGCGACGTGCCGGCATCGGGACCGCAGGGTGATCGCGATGTCCTCGGGATCGACCGACGGCGCGCACAGCAGGAACACCGTCGACGGCGGCGGTTCCTCGACGACCTTGAGTAGGGCGTTGGCCGCGCCCTCGGTGAGCCGGTCGGCGTCCTCGACCACCACGATCTGCCACCGGCCGGTTCCGGGCCGCCGGGAGGCGACCTGCACGATGGCCCGCATCTCGTCGACGCCGATGGACAACCCCTCCGGCACCACCCGCCGGACATCGGCATGCGTTCCCGCCATCGTGGTGGTGCAGGCCCGGCACACTCCGCATCCCGGCGTGCCGTCGGCTTCGTCGGCGGTGCACTGCAGCGCCGCCGCAAAGCACAGTGCCGCGATCGATCGACCTGATCCCGGTGGCCCGGTGATCAACCAGGCGTGTGACATCCCTCCGGCGGTCATCGCGTTGTGAGCTGAATCATGCCGCGCTGCGCGCGCTGCTGCCAGCAGCGCGGCCTCCACCGCCTGCTGGCCTGTCAATCGTGCGAAAACCCCGGACATCACCGGTCACAGTAGTGGCTGGCCGGGACATTCGGACTCCGGCTTTGTCGGTCCGCCCGATACGGTGTCCTGGTGGGTACCAGGACCTTGGGCGGGCGAATCAGCCGATTCGTCCGTTGGGTGGTGCGCACGCCGTGGCCGGTGTTCACGCTGAGCTTGTTGCAGGCCGACATCATCGGTTCGCTGTTCGTGTTCGGCTTTCTGCGGTTCGGCCTGCCGCTCGAGGACCGGATCAACCTGCAGGACCTGCCCCGCGCCAACGTGGTGTTCTTCGCCGTCACCCTGTTGTGCCTATTCGCTTTCGGCTTCTCGATCAGTACTTCAATGCTGATGCCGGTGTTCCGCTGGCAACGCCGGGAAGCACTGCTTTCCGGCACCGGCGCCGACACCGATCCCGCAGACACCGAACTGGCCCGATCCCGGGCGCTGCGGATGCCGTTCTACCGCTCGCTGATCAGCATCAGCTACTGGACCGTCGGCGGGGTGGTGTTCGTCATCATCAGCTGGCCGGTAGCCCACGACGTGGTGCCGGTGGTGGTCACCGCCACCGCGCTGGGTGCCGCCGCCACCGCGATCATCGGCTACCTGCAATCCGAGCGCGTGCTGCGGCCGGTGGCCGTCGCGGCGCTGCGCGGTGGGGCACCGGAGAATCTGCGGGCGCCCGGGGTCATCCTGCGTCAGCTACTGACCTGGCTGCTGTCGACCGGGGTGCCGCTGCTGGCGATCGTGTTGTCGGTGCTGGCCGCCAAAACGTCGTTGCTCAACGCTTCGGCGGACAAGCTGTTCACCCCGATCCTGCTGATGGCGCTGGCCGCGCTGGGCTTCGGGTTGGCCGGCACCGTCCTGGTGTCGATGTCGATCGCCGACCCACTGCGCCAGCTGCGCTGGGCGCTCGGGGAGGTGCAGCGCGGCAACTACAACGCGCACATGCAGATCTATGACGCCAGCGAGCTGGGCCTGCTGCAGGCCGGGTTCAACGACATGGTGCGGGATCTGGCCGAGCGGCAGCGGCTGCGCGACCTGTTCGGGCGCTACGTCGGCGAAGATGTGGCGCGGCGTGCGCTGGAGCGCGGCACCGAGTTGGGTGGCCAGGAACGCGACGTCGCGGTGCTCTTCGTCGACCTGGTGGGCTCCACCCAGCTCGCATCGACGCGGCCACCCAGCGAAGTGGTCAACCTGCTCAACGAGTTCTTCCGGGTGGTGGTCGAGGCCGTGGGACGGCACGGTGGTTTCGTCAACAAATTCCAGGGTGATGCCGCACTGGCGATCTTCGGCGCGCCGATCGAGCACCCGGATGCCTCGAGCGCGGCGTTGGCGGCGGCCCGCGAACTGCACGACGGGCTGCTGCCGGTGCTCGGTTCGGAGGAGTTCGGCATCGGGGTGTCGACCGGGCGGGCGATCGCGGGCCACATCGGCGCCCGCGCCCGCTTCGAGTACACCGTGATCGGCGACCCGGTCAACGAGGCCGCCCGGCTGACCGAGCTGGCCAAACTGGAGGAGGGCCACGTGCTGGCTTCGGCGGTCGCGGTCAGTGGCGCCGTCGATTCGGAGGCACTGTGCTGGGAGGTCGGCGAGATCGTTGAGCTGCGCGGGCGCGCCGCCTTCACTCAGCTGGCACGGCCGCTGAATCTGGCGGTGCTCGAATCGGTTCCGGCCTCGAACGACAAGGCCGCAGAAAACGACACGGCTGCAGAAACCTCGGCCGCAACCGACTGACTCAGCGCTTAGCCGCCTTTTTCGCAGGCGCCTTGCGGGTGGCCTTCTTCGCCGGAGCCTTCTTCGCGGCCTTCTTGACCGGCCCCCTGGCCCGCCGGTCGGCAAGCAGTTCCGCAGCGCGCTCGTCGGTGATCGAAGCCACCTCGTCGCCCTTGCGCAGGCTTGCGTTGGTCTCGCCGTCGGTGACGTACGGCCCGAATCGGCCATCCTTGATCACCATCGGCTTGCCGCTCGCCGGGTCCGCGCCCAGTTCGCGCAGCGGCGGAGCCGAAGCCGATTGGCGCCCACGACGTTTCGGCTCGGCGTAGATCTTGAGCGCTTCCTCGAGGGTGATGTCGAAGATCTGCTCCTCGGTCGACAGCGACCGAGAATCGGTGCCGCGCTTCAGGTACGGGCCGTAGCGACCGTTCTGCGCGGTGATCTCCTCGCCGGAGCCGGGATCGACACCGACCACCCGCGGCAACGACAACAGCCTCAGCGCGTCGTCGAGGGTGACCGTCTGCAGATCCATGCTGCGCAGCAATGACCCGGTGCGCGGTTTGGGTCCGGTCGGCTTCTTGCCCTTCTTAGCCGGCGCCCCGGACTCGTCATCCGGCGGCGGCGGCAGGACTTCGGTGACGTACGGGCCGTACCGGCCGTCTTTGGCGACGATCGGGTGGCCCGTCACCGGATCGATGCCCAGCTCCCGGCCCTCCTGCGGGGTGGCGAAGCGTTCCTCGGCCATCGCCAGGGTCAGCTCGTCGGGGGGCAGCGAGTCGTCGAGGTTGGCCCGCTGCGGGGTGGGCTCGCCGTCGTCGCCGGTGACCATGCGCTCCAGGTACGGGCCGTTCTTGCCGACCCGGACGTACACCGCCCTGCCCTCGGCGTCGTCGAACAGTTTGATCGAGTTGATCTCGCGGGCGTCGATGCCCTCCAGGTTGACGCCCACCAGCTTCTTGAGGCCACCGGCCCGGGCGATCGACCCCTCCACCCCGTAGTCGCCACCGAAGTAGAAGTTGTGCAACCAGTCGGTGCGGCGCTGACGGCCGGCGGCGATCCCGTCGAGTTCGTCCTCCATCGCCGCGGTGAAGTCGTAGTCGACCAACCGGCCGAAGTGCCGCTCGAGCAACCCGATGACGGCGAACGCCACCCAGGTCGGGACCAGCGCGCTGCCCTTCTTGTAGACGTAGCCGCGGTCTTGGATGGTCTTGATGATCGACGAGTAGGTCGACGGTCGCCCGATGCCCAGCTCTTCGAGCGCCTTGACCAGCGAGGCCTCGGTGTAGCGGGCCGGCGGGTTGGTGGAATGCCCGTCCGGGGTCAACCGGGTGGCGTCGACGCGCTGTCCCTGGGTCAACTGCGGCAGCCGGCTCTCGGCGTCGTCGGCTTCACCGCCGGCCAACTCGTCCACGGTCTCCACGTAGGCCTTGAGGAACCCGGCGAAGGTGATGGTGCGGCCGCTGGCGGCGAACGTCACTTCGCTTTTCTGGCCAAGTGTGTCCGCCGTTCCGCCGATCCGCAGGCTCAGCGTGGTGCCGCGGGCATCGGCCATCTGCGAGGCCACGGTGCGCTGCCAGATCAACTCGTAGAGCCGGAACTCGTCGCTGCCCAGCTCATTGCGCACCGCGTCGGGGGTGGCGAACGTCTCGCCGGCCGGCCGGATGGCCTCGTGGGCTTCCTGGGCGTTCTTGACCTTGCGGGTGTACTGCCGCGGCGACGGCGAGACGTACTCCTCGCCATAGAGCTGACGGGCCTGGGTACGCGCAGCATCGATGGCCGACTGCGACAGCGTCGTCGAGTCGGTACGCATGTAGGTGATGTAGCCGTTCTCGTAGAGCCGCTGGGCGATGCTCATCGTCCGTTCGGCGGAGAACCGCAGCTTGCGGCCGGCTTCCTGCTGCAACGTCGAGGTCATGAACGGCGCGTAGGGCCGCCGGGTGTAGGGCTTCTCCTCCACCGAGGTCACCGACAGCGAGGCGCCGCGCAATCCGTCCGCCAGCGCGGTTGCCGCGGCCTCGTCGAGCACCCGGACCTCTGCGGGCTTTTTCAGCGCCCCCAGCGAGTCGAAGTCGCGGCCGCTGGCCACCCGCAGCTCGTCGACGCTGACCAGCCGGGCGGTGAAGGTGGGCGGGGACGCCGCGGGGTCGGAGACGCTGGCGTCCAGTTGAGCCACGACGTCCCAGTAGGACGCACTGCGGAACGCCATCCGCTCGCGTTCGCGCTGCACGATGATGCGGGTGGCCACCGATTGGACCCGCCCCGCCGACAGCTTCGGGGCGACCTTCTTCCACAGCACCGGGCTGACCTCGTAGCCGTACAGCCGGTCCAGCACACGCCGGGTCTCCTGCGCGTCCACCAGGTCGATGTCCAGGTCACGGGGGTTCTCGGCGGCATTGCGGATCGCCGGCTCGGTGATCTCGTGAAAGACCATCCGCTTGACCGGGACGCGCGGCTTCAGGGTCTCCAGCAGGTGCCAGGCGATCGCCTCACCCTCCCGGTCACCATCGGTGGCCAGATAGAGCTCGTCGACGTCCTTGAGCAGGCCCTTGAGTTCGGTGACGGTGCTCTTCTTGTCGGGGCTGACGATGTAGAGCGGCTCGAACTCGGCATCGACGTTGACGCCCAGCCGCGCCCACGGCTCGGTCTTGTACTTCGCCGGCACGTCGGCGGCATTGCGCGGCAGGTCGCGGATGTGCCCGCGGGACGACTCGACGACGTAGTTACTGCCCAGGTAACCGGCGATTTTTCGCGCCTTGGTGGGCGACTCGACTATGACGAGTCGCCGCACGGGTGTTTTATCGCCATTGCGGGCGCTCACCGTCTTAGAGTCAGCCACCTTGCGCTTACCACTCCACTTCTGTCCGCACCTGCAGGCCACGCCGCCGGTGGACAACTGACAATCTCGCACTCACGGCCGTGCCGATGCAAACCGACGTTCAGCGGTGAATCATCTCAAAGATGACCCCGATGGCCCGGCATCGGCGCCTCGACACGCGGCCATTGGGCCAACGCTTCGGGATCAGGCGGTGATTCCCCGACATTTTCCACCAGCCGCGCGAGCCTGCGACGACCGGTGATCCGCAACGCCGGCCGGCTGCCGCGGGTGCCGATCAGGGTGGGCGCTATCCCCGCCCGCATCATGGCCGAGGCCAGCGGCGCGAAGGTGTCCGGCGCGTGCGGGTCCAAGCCGAGCAGATACCGGTCGGCTTCGGCGGCGCCCGCCGCCAACGTCCATGCCCGCAGTTCACGCGGACCCGGAAGCCATTGCGGCGGTACCGTCTTCACCGCTCCGCGAGTCCACGTCTGGGCCAGCACGAGCAGTTGCGAATCCACCGCGGTCCGCACCAACGGCGTGTCCTCCTCGGTGCGGGTGATCTCCGGCTGCAGGCCGGCCTGACTGATCAGCTCGGCCAGGGCCACCGCACGCCACTGCGCATCGACGACGACCGACAGCCGCGCTCCGCCGCCCGTCTGGACGATCTGTCCCGGGCCAGCCAGTACCCCGGTCAGGTCGGCGACGCTGGGCGGCACCGACTCTGCCGAAAAGAAGGAAAGCTGGCTCACGTCACCGACAGTAAGCCGGTCCAGCATCCGGCGGTGTCCGGGTCGGTCCAACTCGCCCGACCCGCCCGTAACGAAACCCCCCGGTTTTGCTCCCTTAGCGGGAGTTGGCCGGGGGGTATCGTCAAATCTCGTTGCTTAGACGGCGCGGACGCCCGTGGCCTGGGGGCCCTTAGGGCTCTGGCCGACCTCGAACTCCACCCGCTGATTTTCCTCGAGGGTACGAAAGCCGGACCCTTGGATCTCCGTGTAGTGGACAAACACGTCCGCTGACCCGTCTTCAGGCGCGATAAAGCCGAAGCCCTTCTCCGCGTTGAACCACTTCACAGTTCCCTGTGGCATTTGTCGATCTTTCCTTACTCTTCTTGCCCGGTGCATTGCACCGTTGTTCGAGGCACCGCCCTTCGCTGCCCCGGGCCTGTTCCGGCCGCCGTACCCTGGCGGTCAATCGGTGCTGCCACCGACCACTCCCCGCGGGCACTGCGGCCGCAACCACAGATCCTGCGAAGGCTTTACACGAACACAGAAGCTACGACCGCCCATCAGTCAACCATGTTCGTCGCGCCGAGGACAGCCTGCCGTGCTCAATTGGTCTGTCGAAGGTTTGGGGCAGGGTGAACAATACGGCGGCGGGTTTGTATGCAGGCGATTAAGGACGGCAGGAATGACGGTGAATTTCGGCGGAGAATTGCTGGCCGCCGCGCTCGCCGGAATCGAACCCGGAGAACATCCGCTGCGGCACGTCGCCGACCTACCGGCATCGGCAGGGCAGGTGGCGGCCTGGCCGGACTGGGCCGGCCCCGACGTCATCGGCGCCTTCACCGGGCGGGGCATCGACGCACCGTGGTCGCATCAGCTGGCCGCCGCCGAACTGGCCCACGCCGGGCGTCACGTGGTGATCAGCACCGGCACGGCGTCGGGAAAGTCGCTGGCCTATCAACTTCCGGTTCTGGCCGCACTGGCGACCGATCCGCGTGCCCGGGTGCTGTACCTGTCGCCGACGAAGGCGCTGGGCCATGACCAGCTGCGCACCGCATACGCCCTGACCGCGGCGGTTCCGCGGCTGGATGGCGCAGCGGGTACTGCCGGCGCCGTGGCGCCGAGCGCCTACGACGGCGACAGCCCGGCTGAGCTGCGCCGGTTCGCCCGGGAACGGTCCCGCTGGGTGTTCTCCAACCCGGACATGATCCATCTGTCGATGCTGCGCAACCATGCCCGCTGGTCGGTCTTCCTGCGCGGGCTGCGCTTCGTGGTCGTCGACGAATGCCACTACTACCGGGGTGTCTTCGGCTCACATGTGGCGATGGTGCTGCGGCGGCTGCTGCGGTTGTGTGCCCGCTATGCAGCGCCTGGTGCGCCGGGGCCGGCAGTGATCTTCGCCAGCGCCACCACCGCGGCACCGGGCGCGAGCGCGTCGGCACTGATCGGGCAACCGGTCGTCGAGGTCACACAGGACGGTTCGCCGCACGGCGCCCGGACGGTGGCACTGTGGGAACCCGCGCTGCGCACCGATGTGACCGGCGAGAACGGTGCACCGGTGCGCCGGGCGGCCGGCACCGAGGCGGCCCGCGTGATGGCCGACCTGATCGCCGAGGGTGCGCGCACCCTGACCTTCGTCCGATCGCGCCGCGGCGCCGAACTGACCGCACTGGCGGCCCGCACCCGCCTGGAATCGGTCGCGCCGGCACTGGTGGACAAGGTCGCCTCCTACCGGGCGGGTTATCTGGCCGAGGACCGCCGCGCCTTGGAACGCGCACTGGCCGACGGCGAGTTGTACGGCCTGGCCACCACCAATGCCCTGGAACTCGGGGTGGACATCGCCGGACTGGACGCGGTGGTGATCGCCGGCTTCCCCGGCACGGTGACGTCGTTCTGGCAGCAGGCCGGACGATCGGGCCGGCGCGGTCAGACGGCGCTGATCGTGCTGATCGCCCGCGACGACCCGCTGGACAGTTACCTGGTGCACCATCCCGCGGCCCTGCTGGACAAGCCGATCGAGCAGGTGGTGATCGACCCGGCCAACCCCTACGTACTGGGTCCGCAGCTGCTGTGCGCGGCCGTTGAACTCCCCCTGACCACGTCCGAGGTAACCCAACTGGGTGCCGAACAGGTTGCCGAGAACCTGGTCGACGACGGATTGCTGCGCCGACGGGCCGAGAAGTACTTTCCGGCGCCCGGGCTCGACCCGCATTCGGCGGTGGACATCCGGGGGTCGGTGGGCGGGCAGGTGGTGATCGTGGAGGCCGACACCGGCCGGCTGCTGGGCAGCGTCGACGCCGGCCGGGCGCCGGCCACGGTGCACACCGGCGCGGTGTATCTGCATCAGGGCGAGAGTTACCTGGTCGACTCGCTGGACACCGAGCGTCAGATCGCCTTCGTGCACGCCGAGGATCCCGGTTACGCGACCTTCGCGCGGGAGATCACCGATATCGACGTGACCGGCGCCGGGGAACGCGGCTGGTTCGGGCCGGTCAGCCTCGGACTGGTTCCGGTCACGGTGACCAGTCAGATCGTCGGCTACCTGCGCCGGCTGCCCTCCGGCGAGGTGCTGGACTTCGTCGACCTGGACCTGCCCCCCGCGGCGCTGCCGACCACCGCGGTGGTCTACACCGTCACCGCCGAGGCGTTGACCGGCTGTGAAATAGCCGAACCACGCATACCGGGGGCGTTGCACGCCGCCGAGCATGCGGCGATCGGGTTGCTACCGCTGGTCGCAAGCTGCGACCGCGGCGACATCGGCGGCCTGTCCACCGCGCTGGGTCCGGATGCCCTCGGTGGGCTGCCCAGCGTGTTCGTCTACGACGGCCACCCGGGCGGCGCCGGTTTCGCTGAACGAGGGTTCCGCTCGGCCGCCACCTGGTTGGCAGCCACGGCGGCGACGATCGAATCCTGCGAATGCCGCCACGGCTGTCCGTCGTGTGTTCAATCACCCAAGTGCGGTAACGGCAACGAACCGTTGGACAAGGACGGCGCGGTTCGGGTGCTGCGATTAGTGCTCGGCAAGCTGAATTCGGGCTAGGCGGGTCGCCGAATTTGCGTCGTGAACGACTGCGGGAGTCGGCCGACCCCCCGAACGGCCGACTCCCCCGAGTCGGCACCCCGCGGGCTCGCAGTGGCGAAATGTGCCCTGCGGAAACACTGGCGGAGCCGCAACGGGAACGGTCGAAAAAAGCGAGCCGTTCCCAAACGCCGGTACCGAGCCGGACGCGGCGCTAAGTTACCGGCTGTATCGGGCCGGCGCAACTTGGAAACGACCCAGAGTACTCGCAGTCGGCCGGAGACGCGGGCAAACGGCCACTGTTGGTGCTGGCAGCTCACCGTGGGCCGTAAAATCCCGGGTTATGGCCCATGACTGGTTGCTGGTGGAGACACTCGGCGATGAACCGGCAGTAGTCGCCCAGGGCCGCCAGGTGAAGAATCTGGTGCCGATCACCCAGTTCCTGCGTCGCAGCCCGCACCTGGCCGCGATTCAGACCGCGATCGCCGAATCCATGCGCACCGGGCAGAGTCTGGCCAGCATCACCCCCAAGCGCGATCGGGTGATCCGCACCGAGCCGGTGGTGATGTCCGACGGCCGCGTGCACGGCGTGCACGTCTGGAGCGGGCCGGCCGACGTCGAGCCATCGGAGCGGCCCACCCCGGGTCCACTGAAGTGGGACTTGACCCTGGGGATCGCCACCGAGACGAAGGAGTCGCTTGCCAACGGCGGCAAAGACCCCGAGGTGGAGGCCACCCACGGCCGAGCGTTCGCCGAGGAGCTGCCCGCCCGCGACTTCAGCCCGAACGAGAACAAGGTGTTAGCACTGGCGATTCGGGCCGAACCTGCCCAGACCATTTGCAACAGTTGGGATATCACCGATTTCCGCGGCGACGCGATCCGGGTGGGTTTCGTGGCGCGTACCGCCTGGGAGTCTGATCCCAGCGGGCGTGAGCACCTGGTTGCGCGCGGCATGAACTGGCGCGGCCAACTCGACGGCAGCGTGCAGCGCCCCGACTTCCTGGCGCAGCAGATCCTGCACGGACTGGCCCAGCCCGGGGTGCACCGGGCCATCGTCGACCTGATCGACTGGCGGCTGCTGAAATGGCTGGACGACCCGTGCCCGTTCTACGACTGGCGCGGCGCGGTGGACGCTCCGCGGGTTCATCCCGATGATGAGGCCCTGATCGCCCGCATGACAACCGATTTCAGCGAAGGGCCGACGACCGGGGTATTGCGTTTACGTCAGGCAGACGGAGGTTGGGGGCCGGTTCATGTGACCGTGAACCGGATTGAGCTCGAAGAAGGCACCTACGCCGGCCTGGTCGCACTGCGCCTGCCCACCGACCGGGACCTGGCCGACGCCGGGTTGGACGAAAGCAATTCGGGCCAAGCCGGTTTGGAGTAGAGAACCCCCACCCGTTACGTCACGGGGCCGGCACGAGCACTGGCGCGGGCCGGGCCGAGCCGCCAGCCGGGCACCGGCACCGCGACTGCGACCGTCACATCGAGCCCGTCTACCGTACAAGCGATTTCACCGACCCTCATCCGTCCCGCCAGCGCTTTGGCTTGCGCGCAGGCCGTATCGGGCCCAGCGGGCATCCGGGACGCACCAGCCAGCGCGGCCAGATCGGCGACCGCCTGTGCCCGGTGCCGCGCAATGACCGCCGCGCCGAGCAGGATGCCACCGCCGGTGACCATCAGTAACACCGCGACCATCGCGGCGGCGGCCACGGTAGCCGAACCGGTCTCACCGGGACGGCTCAGCAGCCGACACCGCCTCGGCGCTGACCGCCAGCCCGGGCAGCAGGACCGGTCGGACGGTGACCGTCGCGACCACGAATCCGCCGTCGGAGCGCAGCCGGACCGTCGCGCCGGCGGGCGCGATCCGCCGCACCACCAGTGCGGCTGCCGGGGCGTCGCCGCGCGCCGCCAGCCTGGCGGCTTCCCGGGCGGCGTCGATACAGCGGACCTGGGCGGACACCGCGCTGATCCCGGCCAGTCCCAACACCAGCACCGACACCAGGGCCGCCAATGCGAACGCCGCCTCGACGGTGCTGGCGCCCGCATCATCGGCAAGTCGGCCACAACCGGTCAAAGCCCGTCAGACCTTGGTGTTCAGCGCGCGCCCGATGACCCGGTTCAGCGCGGAGACGATCGAATCGCCGGTGACGACGGTGTAGAGGATCGCGCCGAAGGCGGCGGCTGCGATCGTCCCGATCGCGTATTCCACCGTAGACATCCCGGACTCGTCGGACGCCAGCAGCAACAGCCTGAGCTGGATGACACGAAACATGTTATGTGTCTTTGATACTCGTGTTCCCACGAAATCTCCCTTCATCATCACCCGGTACGGGTTCTCGCGGACCTCCGCGAAGCATGGGCGGTCACAGCAGACCCGACCGCAGCACGTCGCCGGCCAGCCCGGCCACCACCGGCACGATGCCCAGGCACACGAAAGCCGGCAGGAAGCACAAGCCGAGCGGCCCGGCGATCAGCACCCCGGCTCGCTCCGCGGCAGCCGTCGCCACGTGTGCTGCCTCGGCACGGCATTGGGCGGCGAGCTCACCGAGTCCGGTCGCCAGTGCCGTGCCGGAGGACCCCGACCTCCGGGCCAGTCGGAGCACCGCGATGGTCGACGGGTCGAGCGCACCGGCCGTTCGGTCCGGCGGCACCGACCACGCGATGCCCGGATCGGCGCCCAGGGCCAACAGATCCGCACCGCGCCGCAGCGTCGCCGCCAGCCGCGGCGTCGCGGACCGGGCGGTGGCGGCGGCGGCACCGGAGACCGGCATTCCGGCGGTCAGGCAGAGCGCGAACACATCGAGGCCGGCGGCGAGCGACAGCGCGTCGGTGCCTGGCGCTGCCCGGTGGCGCATCGGACGAGCCGGCCGGCGCATCCCTGCCCGTGCCCGCACCGTCGACGGGGCGGCCAGCATGGCCGCCGCGAGCAACACCGCGGCGGCACTCACGCGGCGGCGCCCACGCGTCCGGTGATCCGGTCCGACCACAGCAAGCCGGTGCAGATCAGGCTCACCCCGACCACCGACAGCACCCCGCCCGCTCCGCTGAGCAGAAAGCTCATCGGGCGGGCCCCGATCAATTGCCCCAGCAGCACACCGAGCACCGGCAAGCAGCCCAGGATGGTCGCCGAGGCCCGCGCACCGGCCATCCCGGCATCGGTTTGCGCCGAGAACCGTTGTCGGGCGGTGATATCGCTCTGTGCGGCCTGCATCAGGGTGGCTACCGCCAGGCCGTGCTCGCCGCCGAGCTCCCAGTAGGCTGCGAGCCGTTCCCAGTGCGAGGGCAGCGTCGAGGACCTGGCCGCGTCCCGCAGGCCGGTGGCGACGTCGGCGCCCAGTCGGGCCCGGGCTACCACCCCGCGCAGACCCGCGGCCACCGAGCAGTGGTCGGTTTCAGCGGCCGCAACGGAGAAGGCGCGCACCGGATGTGCTCCAACCCGCAACTCACCGACGAGAACATCGAGCGCGGCTTCCAAGGCGCGTGACTCTGCCACTGCACGACGGCCGCGACGGCGGCGGCGGTGGCGCAACGCGGCGGTGCAGGCGAATACCGCCCCGGCCAGGCACGTGCTCACCGGAAGAGCGACCGCGGCCAGCACCGCGGCGCAGCCCGCCAGCGATCCGAGGACCCCCCACCGGCCGATCCCGTCACGGCGGTGGCCGATCGGCCAAAGCCGGCGGCGCGGGGAGACGCCGAGCAGAGCCGCCGCGGCCAGGGCGAGCGCCGCGACCGCCGGACCGGTCACGACTGCATCCGCTCGCCCAGCAGGGCGTGGAATTCGGTGGCGAGGTCACTCAGGCCCCGCTCGTGCTGCCACACCGGTGCGGCCTGCACCATTCCGGTGGCAGTCCGGCGCAGCAGCGAGATCTCGGTGAGCCGCCGCCTGCCGCTGCGATCGCGTCCGACGTGCAACAACACTTGGACGGCCGCGGCCAATTGGCTGTGCAGGCCGGCGCGGTCCAACCCGCCGAGTGCGGCCAGGGCTTCCAGCCGGGCCGGTACCTCGGCTGGGCTGTTGGCGTGCACGGTGCCCGCGCCGCCGTCGTGCCCGGTGTTCAACGCGGCCAGCAGGTCGACCACCTCGGCGCCCCTGACCTCGCCGATCACCAGCCGGTCCGGCCGCATCCGTAGCGCCTGCCGGACGAGGTCGCGCAGCCCGACCTCCCCGGCGCCCTCGACGTTGGCCGCGCGGGCCACCAGCCTGACCAGATGCGGGTGGCGGGGCTGCAACTCCGGGGCGTCCTCGACGCAGACCAGACGCTCGGCGGCAGGCACCGCACCCAGCATGGCCGCCAGCAGAGTGGTCTTTCCTGCGCCGGTGCCACCGGAGACCAGGAACGCCAGCCGGGCGTTGATGATGTCGGCCAGTAACGCAGCCGCGGGTGGCGGTATGGCGCCTGCGGCGGCCAATGCGGCGATGTCCTGAGTGGCCGGCCGCAACACCCGCAGCGACAAGCAGGTGCCGTCGGCGGCGACCGGCGGCAGTATCGCGTGCAGGCGCACGGTGAATTCGCCGGTGCCGATACCGCTGAGCCGGCCGTCGACCCATGGTTGGGCGTCGTCGAGCCGGCGCCCCGCCGCGACCGCCAGCCGTTGGGCAAGCCGGCGCACGGCGGCCTCGTCGGCGAACCGGATCTCGGTGCGGCGCAAGCCGGCCCCATCGTCGACCCACACCGCATCCGGGGCGGTGACCAGGACGTCGGTGGTGCCCGTCGCGCACAACAGTGGCTCCAGGATCCCGGCGCCGATCAGTTCGGTTTGCAGCACCCGCAGGTTGGACAACATCTCGGTGTCGCCGAGCACCCCGCCGGATTCGGCCCGGATCGCCGCGGCTACCGCATCCGGACGCAACTCCGCGGCGCCCCGGGCCTCCCAAGATTCAGCGGCCAGCCTTTCCCGGACCCGGTCTATCAACGAATCCCTCATGCCACTAAGGCCTTTCGTGCAGGCAACACGTCAAGGACCCGGGCAGCGGCCGTTGCCAGCGCGGATCGACGTTGCAGGCGCAGGCCCGCGTGTTCGAGCCGCTCGGCCAGCCGCGGCTCGGCACGCAGCGCCGCCAGCAACGGCAGGCCGATGATCTCGGCCACCTCGGCGGCGCGGAGTCCACCCGGGGCCGGCCCGCGCACCACCAGCCCGACGTTGGGATTGGCGGCGCGCAGCCGCGGTGCGATCGCCGCACCGGCCGCACACGAACGCACGTCGCATGGGCTGACAACCACCACCAGATCAGCAGCGCTGAGCGCGGTCTCGACCGGGTCGACCCACGTCCGGGGCAGATCACAGACCACGGTGATCCCGCCGCGGCGTCCGGCATCCACCACGGCGTCAACGGTTCCGGCTTCGACCTCATAAGCTTCAGAACCCCGCCGGGCACCGGAAAGGACGCTCACGCCGCGCTGGCGGGGCAGTGCTTCGCGCAACGCCGGCCAGGTCAGCCGCCCGCTCTGCGCGGTCAGGTCGCACCAGCGCAGACCGGCGGCGTTCTCGGTGCCGGCCAGCAGGTCGATGCCGCCGCCCCAAGCGTCCAGGTCGACCAGCAGCGCGTCACCGGCACTTTGGGCCAGGGCCGTCGCCAACAACGACGCGCCGGCACCGCCGCGGGCGCCGATCACCGCAATGGCCTCGCCGCGGCGGCCGCCATCGCGTACCGCGTCGGCGGCCTCGGCCAACTCGGCCACCAGCTCGTTCCCGTCGGCGGGCAGTGCCAGGACTCGCTGCGCCCCGATCGCGACGGCGGCCTGCCAGCTGGCTGCGGTGGGTTCAGCACCGGTGACCACGACGACGTGCGCGCGGCGCGGCAGCCCTGCCGATGAGCAACAGGCGACGGCAGCCTCGTCGAGCACCACCGCCGCGGCCGCCGCCCAGGCTTTGCGGTCCGGCGCCGACGCGGCTCCGAGATGGATGACCCGCACACCCACCGCAGCGCCCACCCGATCCAACTCGTCACGCAATCCGGGTTGGGCGACGAGGGCCAACAGGCCGGCGGCTGTGCTCACGCCCTCACCGTGGCGGCGCGGCCTTGGCCACACCAGTCAATACGCGACAGATGTGGATGGGATCCCCGACTGTGGATAACTAACCGTCCAGTAACGGCGCAATATCAAGTCGAATCGGATCATAATTCCGGTTTTGTAACACGTTCAGGAAGGTGCTGAGCCCGTTCCAGCGAATAATGACCGGATAAAAAAGACGACCCCCGCCAGGGGGGGAGGAGGCGGAGGTCGTCGTGTATCAACCCCGGGGGGTCGGGCCGATACACACTCAGCATAAGCCGAGTGATGCCACTATACACACGACAGGCAGGTCCGGCGCAAGTGTTGTCGCCAAATGCCGGCGTTTCACCTCCGCACGGCCGCTGAAGTGCTCTTTCCGGCATAGCGCCGGGCCAGCCGGGCCCCCACACCTATGCTGTAGCGGTGACCGCTTCCGACCCCGGCGCCCGGCAGTCGCAGTCGCTGCGATCGCCGAGGCAGGCGGGCAGTCGAACCCGCACCGCCGCGTTCCTGGACCTCGACCAGACCGTGATCGCCAAGTCCAGTGCGCTGGCCTTCAGCAAACCTTTCATGGATCAGGGACTGATCAACCGGCGCACGGTGCTCAAGTCGAGCTACGCCCAGTTCCTCATGCTGTTGTCCGGCGCCGACCACGATCAGATGGAGCGGATGCGGACGCATCTGACCAACATGTGCACCGGCTGGAACGTGGAACAGGTCAAGGCGATCGTCAACGAGACGATGCACGACGTCGTCACTCCGCTGGTGTTCGCCGAGGCGGCTCAGCTGATCGCCGATCACAAACTCTGCGGGCGCGACGTTGTGGTGGTGTCGGCCTCCGGAGAGGAGATCGTCGCGCCGATCGCCCGGGCACTGGGTGCCACGCACGCCATGGCGACCCGGATGGTCGTCGCCGACGGCAAGTACACCGGCGAGATCGCGTTCTACTGCTACGGGGAGGGCAAGGTGCAGGCCATCCGGGAGCTGGCCGCCCGGGAGGGCTACCCCCTGGAGCACTGTTACGCCTATTCGGATTCGATCACCGATCTGCCGATGCTCCAGGTGGTCGGCCACCCGTCGGCGGTGAATCCCGATCGCGCACTGCGCAAAGAGGCGATCGCCAACGGGTGGCCGGTGCTCACCTTCTCCCGGCCGGTGTCACTGCGCGACCGGATCCCCGCGCCATCCGGTGCGGCGGTGGCCACCAGCGCGGCGGTCGGCATCAGCGCGGTCGCTGCCGGAGCGTTGACCTACGCGCTGCTGCGCCGGCTGGTGTTCTGACTCAACCGCCCGCCTTCTCCCCAGCGCTCCGCGCTCTGCATCGTCGGCGAGCTAGCCCTTCCAGCAAACACCGGCGGTCACAATCCGATGACGTCGTACAGACTGTTCGCGATTGGGCCTTGCTGTGGCCTGCATCACGTAGTACAAAGGAAGCACGGAAGCCGGTAAGGCCAGGGTCGACCCGGAAGAGAAGGATCGACCTCCCGAACCGAACTTCCCAGTACGGACAGCGGTACCCACGCGGAGCCACAGCCGCGCAGATGGCAGAAGCGTTGCGGGCCTGCGTAATTGCGGAAAGTGAATGGTATCGACAGCCCTTTGGGTGGGGCTGCAGCCGAAGAACACCGCATGAGCGCCGAGGCCACCCACGCAACCCACGTTGGACGCTTGGTAACCGTGCACCGTACTAGCGGGCGGCGAGCCGAATTCTTCGGAGCGCCGCCCGCTTCGTTTCGCTCCGGCGCCGGCGAGATCAGCGCTTAGCGCCCGCCTCAGCAATCCCCAGCGCATCCAGCGCGCCGGCATGCAGCGCACCGCAACACAGCAGCAGCCACGCAGTCACACCCTCTGTCGAACCGTCGGCGAAATCCCGCGCAGCGCGCCGGTACTCGCCGGCCTTGCGCATCCAGGTCACCTCGGGAACCCCCAGGCCGTGCCGGTCCAGCCCGCTGGCGATCGTCACGAGTCGGGCCGCGCCACGGGCGACCACGCCATCGGCGCTCCCGAACGGCGCGAGCGTCAGCAGCTCGCCGTGCACCACCGCGGCGAACACCGGAGCCGGCGCCGTGGTGCCACCGGCGGCCAGGTCGGCCAGCATCTCCAGCCGGCGGCCGACCTGCGCGCCGCCAGCCGGCCGGCCGAGGTGGTCTTCGTCGACCAGATCGGCGGCGGCCAACACGTGCAGCCGGGCCAAGGCCTGCAACGGAGCCCGCCGCCACACCTCGACCAGCGAGGTCTCCCCGCCCTCCAGTGCCTGGGCCACCCGCAGCGCACCGGCGAAGACCGGATCGGCAGTCGCGTGCGCGTCGACCGTGGTGGGTCCCCCGTCGAGCACCGAGGACGCCCGGGCCGCCCGCAGCGACGCCTCGGCGGCACTGACCGGCCAGCCCCGCACGTTGGTCTTGTGGCGATGGGCCCGGGCCAACTCATCACGGGCCTTCTCGCTGGCCTCGGTGACACCGGGCAACTCGAGCAGCGGGGCCAGGGGGTCGGTGGTCACGGGCTGTGACACTACCGCCGGGTGGTTAGGCTGCTGACCGTGAGCCGGAACCCTGACACCTCCCCCGCCGATTCGCCGTCGTCGTACCCACCTTCCCCGGAGTTCGCCGCCCGCGCCAACACCGGCGCCGAGTCCTACCGCGCGGCCGAGCACGACCGGCTCGCGTTCTGGGCCGAGCAGGCCAACCGGCTGCACTGGGCGACGCCGTTCACCGAGGTGCTGGACTACTCGCGGGCGCCGTTCGCCCGCTGGTTCGCCGACGGCACGCTCAACGTCGCCTACAACTGCGTGGACCGCCACGTGGAGGCCGGCCACGGCGACCGGGTGGCGATCCACTGGGAAGGCGAGCCGGTCGGCGGTTCAGCGAGCCTCGACGAAGGAGAGGCGAAGCTGGGACCGGCGCATGAGCACCGCGGTTCAGCGAGCCTCGACGAAGGAGAGGCGAAGCTGGGACCGGCGCATGAGCACGGCGATGCGCGCACCATCACCTACGCCGAGTTGCTCACCGAGGTGAGCCGGGCGGCCAACGCACTGACCGGGCTCGGTTTGGTCGCCGGTGATCGGGTGGCGATCTATCTGCCGATGATCCCCGAGGCGATCGTCGCGATGCTGGCGTGCGCCCGGTTGGGTGTGTTGCACACCGTGGTGTTCGCCGGGTACTCCGCTCACGCGCTGCGTTCCCGCATCGACGACGCGCAGGCGAAGGTGGTGATCACCTCCGACGGGCAGTATCGGCGCGGTCAGGCCGTGGCGCTCAAGCCGGCGGTCGACGAGGCACTCGGCGCAGCCGATGGCCAAAGCACCGTGGAGCATGTGCTGGTGGTGCGCCGTACCGGTGGCGAGGTTGCCTGGGCGCCGGGCCGCGACCTGTGGTGGCACGAGGTGGTCGACACTTCCTCACCGCAGCACGCGCCGGAGGCGTTCGAAGCCGAACAGCCGCTGTTCTTGCTGTACACGTCGGGGACGACGGGCAAGCCGAAGGGCATCGTGCACACCACCGGTGGCTACCTGACCCAGGCCGCCTACACGCACAACTGCGTTTTCGATCTGAAGGCCGACACCGACGTCTTCTGGTGTACCGCGGACATCGGCTGGGTCACCGGCCACACCTACGCGGTGTACGGTCCGCTGGCCAACGGCGCCACCGAGGTGATCTATGAGGGCACCCCGGACTTCCCGGACCAGCATCGGCATTTCCAGATCATCGAAAAATACGGCGTCACAATCTATTACACCGCACCGACGCTGATCCGCACGTTCAAGAAGTGGGGTCGCGAAATCCCCGACGCCCACGACCTGTCCAGTCTGCGGCTGCTGGGTTCAGTCGGTGAGCCGATCAACCCGGAGGCCTGGCGCTGGTACCGGCGGGTGATCGGCACGGACGCGGTGCCGGTGGTCGACACCTGGTGGCAGACCGAGACCGGAGCGACGATGATCTGCCCGCTGCCCGGGGTGGCCGCGGCCAAGCCGGGTGCGGCGATGACCCCGCTGCCCGGGATTTCGGCGCGGATCGTGGACGACCACGGCGATCTGGTATCCCCCAATGATGCTGCCGGAGAACCTGTGTCGGGATATCTCGTGATCGATCAGCCGTGGCCGGCGATGGCCCGCGGGATCTGGGGTGACGAGCAGCGCTTCATCGACACCTACTGGTCGCGGTTCGCCGAGCAGGGCTGGTATTTCGCCGGTGACGGCGCCCGCTACGACGCCGACGGTGACATCTGGGTGCTCGGCCGTATCGACGACGTGATGAACGTATCCGGACATCGCATCTCCACCGCCGAGGTGGAGTCCGCGCTGGTCGGTCACGCCGGCGTGGCCGAGGCCGCGGTGGTCGGGGCGCTCGACGAGCAGACCGGCCAACGGATCTGCGCGTTCGTGGTGCTCGCGTCGTCGCACAGCGAGGTCGGTGGCGCGATCGTCGACGAACTGCGTGAGCGTGTCACGGTGGAGATCTCGCCGATCGCGCGTCCCCGCAACGTCCACGTGGTCCCGGAACTGCCCAAGACCCGCAGCGGCAAGATCATGCGCCGGCTGCTGCGCGACATCGCCGACGGACGCCCGCTCGGTGACACCTCGACTCTGGTAGACCCCGGCGTGTTCGACGCGATTCGGGCGGCCGACTGAGCCGATGCGGCGACCGCCGCGCCGGCTCCCTCGCGCCTGCGGTCCGCTAGGGGACCGGGACGAAACCCGCGCCCGGCCGGTCGTTTTCGGTGACGTCACCCAGCACGGCGTTGATCGACACCACCACCGCAGGCGTGTGCAGGGGGATGTACTTGACCACGCAGGTGGGAAGCGCCTCGCTGAACGCCCCGTGAATCATGCCGACCAGCATGTTGTCCACCACGACGGGGCCGCCGGAATCGCCCGGGCGACCGCACACCTGCATCACGATGGTTCCCGGGTCCTGACCCGGCCCCCAGGTGACGCCGCAGGAGTTGCCGGTGGTTCGGCCCTGTTTGCAGGCGATCTGGCCGAAGGACGGGTCCGGTCCGATGCCGCTGATGATGAAGCCGCCGAAGTTGGACACCGGCGTCACCTTGTTCGGGTCGAATTCGATCACCGCGTAGTCCAGGTTGTCATTGCCGGCCACCATTTGGCCGATCGTGCCGCTGGATTCCGACCCCTCGGCAGCGACCTGGGCGCCCGGGCCGCCGCAGTGCGCGGAGGTGAAGCCGATCAGTGCACCGGTGTTGTCATGGCCGATCGTGGTCAGCGTGCACATCGTGTCGCCGTCGACGACGACTCCGGCGCCGCCCCCCATCACCACCTTGTTGTCGGCGGTGACCGGTCCGGCCGGTGCGGCAAGCGTGCCGAGGATGGTCAGGCCGGCGCAAGCCATCCACGTCAGCAGCGTCGCCATGGCGCGCAGCGACCAGCGGTGTGCGAAGTGCACAGCGGTTCTCCCGTCGATCAGCTCCACCCCCGGGTGGCTAGAAAACAGCTTAGCGGCGGAGCCGGGCGCAGCGGGCCGCCGCCGCTGCTTTACCGGGGGCGCTCGTCGGGTCCGCTGCCGCATGGCAACATTAAGCCGCGACGACAGCGAACGGGAGGACAGCCAGTGAGCAAGACCGATCGCAGGAACACGAGACGCTCCGCGGCGAAGACGGACCGCAACGGGGTGCCCAACACCCTGGCGACCATCCCGCTGGCAGACCCGCACGCATTGCCCGCCGACCCTTCGCTGGGCGAGCTGGTCAAGGACGCGACGGCGCAGATGTCGACGCTGGTACGCGCAGAGGTCGAGCTCGCCCGCGCCGAGATCACCCGTGACGTCAAGAAGGGCCTGACCGGCAGCGTGTTCTTCATCGCGGCCCTGGTCGTGCTGTTCTATTCCACTTTCTTTTTCTTCTTCTTCCTCGCCGAGGTGCTCAACATGTGGCTCCAGGACTGGGCCGCCTATCTGATCGTGTTCGGGATCATGCTGACGGTCACGGCGGCCTTGGCACTGTTGGGCTTCCTGCGGGTTCGGCGCATCCGGGGACCCCGCCAAACCATCGAATCGGTGCGGGAGACCCGCGATGCGCTGCGCCCTGATCCGGATCGCCTGCATTCGTCGGGTCCCCACGCGCTGCGCGCGCACGACGGCAAATCAACCACCGACCCCTCGGGCTGGTAGTGCCGCCACCGGATCCGTCGATCACCCGCATCGACGGGCCGTGGCGACATCAGGACGTCCACGCCAACGGCATCCGCTTCCATGTCGTCGAGGCGACACCGGCCGGCAACGATGCGGCCGATGGGCCGCCGACGGCGCGGCCGCTGGTGATACTGCTGCACGGATTCGGCTCTTTCTGGTGGACCTGGCGTCACCAGTTGCGCGGGCTCGCCGGTGTCCGGGTCGTCGCGGTCGACCTGCGCGGTTACGGCGGCAGTGACAAACCACCCCGCGGCTACGACGGCTGGACCCTGGCCGGCGACACCGCCGGGCTCATCCGTGCCCTGGGGCACTCTTCGGCGATCCTGGTCGGCCATGCCGATGGCGGCCTGGTGTGCTGGGCGACCGCGCTCCTGCACCCGCGGCTGGTGCAAGCCATCGCCGTGGTCAGCTCGCCGCATCCAGCGGCGCTGCGCAACTCGGCACTGACTCGTTCCGATCAGGGCCGCGCATTGCTGCCGTGGTTGCTGCGCTACCAGGTACCGTTCTGGCCCGAACACACTCTGACCCGCCGTGGGGGCGCCGAGATCGAACACTTGGTGCGCAGCAGAGCCGGTGCGAATTGGCAAGCGGGCGCGGATTTTTCCGAAACAGTCGGTTACCTTCGTACCGCGATCCAGATTCCGTCGGCGGCGCATTCCGCGCTGGAGTACCAACGCTGGGCGGTGCGCAGCCAACTCCGCTCCGAGGGCCGGCGGTTCATGAAGGCGCTGGATCTTCGGACGCTTGACATCCCGCTGCTGCACCTACGCGGCGAGGACGACCCCTATGTACTCGCGGATCCGGTCGAGAAGACCCGGCGGTACGCACCGCATGGTCAGTACGTGTCCGTAACGGGCGTAGGACATTTCGCCCACGAGGAGGCGCCCGAGGAAGTCAACGCCCACCTGGCGCGGTTTCTGACCGCCGAAGCCCCGGCTTAGCCGTCCTCGGGGCAGCGCTCACTCACCACCGACGCAGGTCTGGGTCGAGACCGGTTGAGTGTCGCCGATCCGGGCGAGCTGGTTCGCCACTTCCTCGGCAGTCATCACGAACCCGGTGTCGGCGTCGTCGACCGCCGCGCCGAACACCACACCGAGCACCCGGCCATCCATATCGATCATCGGGCCGCCGGAATTACCTTGCTGCACAGTGCCTCTGATCGTGTATACCCGGCGGGTGACGGTTGCTGTGCGGTAGATGTCGGGTCCCTCGAGGTTGATCGTGTCGCGGACCCGGGCGGGGGTCGCCTCGAAAACCCCACCGCCGGGGTAGCCCAGCACCAGCGCGTCGGTGTCGGCCTCAGCCGGCGAGGGAGCGAACGTCAACGGCGGCAAGGGCAGATCCGGCACGGCCAGGATCGAGATGTCTTCCTTGGGGTCGAACGAGATCACCGTCGCCTCGTAGGACTTGGTGCCGCTCTCCACGGTGACGCTGTCCGAGCCGGCCACCACGTGCGCGTTCGTCATCACCCGATTGGGTGAGATCACAAAACCGGTGCCCTCCAACACTTTCTGGCAGTTGGGCGCAACGCCGCGGATCCGCAGCACACTCGGCGCGGTGGCCTCGACCACCGGGCTGGCGGCCAGTCCCGGGTCCGGCGCGTCGACGGCGGCGATCGGGGTGCGGCTGAACGGTTCCAGTACGCCCGGCAGCCCGGAGTCGTCGAGCACCGCCGACAATCGTCGCGGCACGTTCTTGAGCCAGCGCGGGGCGAGGTCGTCGACCTGACGCAAGACTCGAGAGTCGTTGACCGCGGTGGCCAGGTTGGGCTGATCGGATGCGGTCAGCGGGGTGGCCAGCAGCCAGGCCGCGATCAGCACCACCACCAACTGCAGCACCACGCCGATGATGGAGTCCACCCCGCGGACTCCGGGACTGCGGATCGCTCCGCGTACCGCCCGGCCCAGCACCACGCCGGCCACCTCACCGATGACGACCATGGCCAGGATCAGAAACAGCGCGGCGAACAGCTTCAACCGGGCACCGGCGACGTGCTCGATCAGGTGCGGGGCCAGCAGCACACCGGCCATCGCGCCGAGCGCCACGCCGACGAAGGACAGCAGGGAGCCCAGCGCGCCGGAGCGCCAGCCGGAGACTGCGGCAACGAAGGCGATCGCCAGCACGGCGATATCCAGCCACTGCGACGACGTCATATCCCAGTCATCCCCGTTCCACCAGGTTCTCCTCCAACCAAGGCCATGGCCTCGTCCAGCCCGCGCACCTCGGTGGCGTCCCAGGGCTGCGCCCAGCCAGCCACGTCCAACATCGCCGAGATCACCTGGGCGGTGAACCCCCAGACCAGCATCTCGTTGAGCCGAAACGCCGGCATGGCCCAACGCCGACTGCGCGCATCACGGTAAACCATCAACCGGTTCTCGGGGTTGATGAATGCCCGGACCGGAACACGTGCCACGACAGCGGTCTCGGCCGGATCCACCACACCCACGGGGCCGGGATCTTCGGAGTAGGCCAACACCGGCACGACTTGGAATCCCGAGGGGGCGATGAAAACCTTCTCCAACACCACCAGCGGGTTCACCCGGCCCGGATCGATTCCGGTCTCCTCGTTGGCCTCCCGCAGCGCGGTGGCCACCGGTCCGGAATCGCCGGGATCGACTGCCCCGCCCGGGAATGCGGCCTGACCGGCGTGGTGGCGCAGCGTCGAGGCCCGCACCGTCACCAGCAGGTCGGCCGATTCCGGTATGCCGTCCGGCGAATCCGACGGCGGCCCGGAGAACAGCACCAGCACCGCTGCGTCGCGCCCGTGCCCGGTGACGTGGGCCTTGGCGTTGGCCGCAGCGACCATCGCGCGGACGTCGGCGGGCAGCCGGTGCAGATAGGCCTTGGGCAGCTTCTCGACGTTGTCGACCAGCGGGTGCAGCCAAGAAGGGGCCCCAGGCGCTGACCCGGACCGGGAAACGCCAGCGCTCACCGTGTCTCCCTCTGTGCTGGATCCCGATCGCCCACGTCAGCGCCCACTGCCCTCGACGGCGGCGGCGATCTCCTCGGCGGTGGCGAAGGACTGCGGCAGGATGCGGGCAACGCTACCGTCCACGGCCAACACCACGGTCGCGGGCATCACGTTGGGGACCCGCAAAGCCGCCGCCACCTGACGCCGGCCGTCCTGCAGCGTCGGAAGCCGCACGCCCAGCTCGGCCAGCAGCGCCAAACCCGCGGCCTGGTTGTCGTCTTGATGCACGGTCACCACCGTCACGCCCGGCCCGGCCCGGCGCTGGTATTCGGCGAACGCCGGCAACTCCTCGCGGCACGGGCGGCACCAGTAGGCCCACAGGTTCAGCACCACCCGGCGGCCGGCGAACATTCCGGCCACGTCGACGGGCGCACCGTCGGCCGCGCATTCGACGGTGACGTCGCGCAGGGCCGTGGGTCCCGCCCCGTCCGGCGCGACTCGGCACGGCGGCAGACCGGCACGCTCACGCAGGTCAGTCAGGTCTTGCACCGTTGCGGGTGCGGTCGCACCGGATCGATGGGGGCCCTGCTGCACCGGCTCACGGCGCAGTTCGATCACCAGTCCGGCGACCAGCACGGCCGCCACCGCAAGCACCGCGAGGGTCCACCCGGTCGACCTGCTCATCGGACTCATCCGTGCGAGGCCGCTACATGCCGGCCAGGGCCAGCAGGTGCTCGGTCTCGGGGCCTTTGACCAGCGCGGCGGCCTCCATCGGATCGGTGGGCCCGAGTCCGAACGAGGGGCAGTCCTTGGCCAGCAGGCATACGCCGCAGGCCGGTTTGCGGGAGTGACAGACGCGGCGGCCGTGGAAGATCACCCGGTGACTGAGCAGCGTCCATTCCTTGCGTTCGATCAGTTCACCGACCGCGTGCTCGACCTTGACCGGGTCCTCCTCGCTGGTCCAGCCCCACCGTCGCACCAGGCGCCCGAAATGGGTGTCGACGGTGATGCCCGGCACCCCGAAGGCGTTGCCCAGGATCACGTTGGCGGTCTTGCGGCCCACCCCGGGCAGGCGCACCAATTCGTCCATGGTGGCCGGTAGTTCACCGTCGTACCGCTCGACGAGCGCCTGCCCCAGGTTGATCAACGACGTCGTCTTGTTGCGGTAGAAGCCGGTGGGCCGGATGAGCTCCTCCAACTCGGTGCGGTCGGCCTGGGCGTAGTCCAGCGCGGCCGGGTAGCGGGCGAACAGTGCCGGCGTCGTGAGGTTCACCCGCACGTCGGTGCATTGGGCCGACAACACCGTCGCGACGGCCAGCTCCAGCGGCGTGGTGAAGTCCAACTCGCAGTGGGCGTCCGGAAATGCCTGCGCCAGAGTTCGATTCATTCGCCGGGCGCGCCGCACCAGCCCGGTCCGGGTCTCCGTCCGCGCGGCGCGGGAGGCTGGGGAGGTCTTGTCCACTGTCACCTCCGACAGGGTACTAATTCGTGACCGCGATGAGACCTTGCCCGGGTTTACTGTCACTTTGTGTCCTGGCTGCTGATCACCGCCATACCGACGTTGCTGATGCTGGCAGCGGTCGGGCTGGAGCGCATTGAGACCGGGTTGAGCGAGGTCGAGACGACGAATCCGCAGTTTCCCCAGACTCGGCACGCCAATCGTGTGTAGCGTTGGCACGTCGCTTGGCGCCTAGCCGTAGACTCAGATGGCTAGCCGGGTAGAGGCTGGTGCTTACGCGTCTCAAACCTTCATCATGAGCATCTAAGGGGCAACGTGGACGAGATCCTGGCGAGGGCCGGAATCTTCCAGGGAGTTGAGCCCAGCGCCGTCGCCGCGCTGACCAAGCAGCTTCAGCCAGTGGACTTTCCGCGCGGACACACCGTGTTCGCCGAAGGCGAGCCCGGTGATCGGCTGTACATCATCGTCACCGGGAAGGTGAAGATCGGCCGACGGTCGCCGGACGGTCGGGAGAACCTGCTGACCATCATGGGCCCGTCGGACATGTTCGGTGAGTTGTCGATCTTCGACCCCGGCCCGCGGACCTCCAGCGCGACCACCATCACCGAGGTTCGGGCGGTCTCGATGGACCGCGACGCGCTGCGGTCGTGGATCTCCGACCGACCCGAGATCGCCGAGCAGCTGCTGCGGGTGCTGGCTCGCCGGCTGCGCCGCACCAACAACAACCTTGCCGACCTGATCTTCACCGACGTGCCCGGTCGGGTCGCCAAGCAGCTGTTGCAGCTGGCGCAGCGGTTCGGCACCCAGGAGGGCGGCGCCCTGCGGGTCACCCATGACCTGACCCAGGAAGAGATCGCCCAGCTGGTCGGGGCCTCCCGGGAGACGGTGAACAAGGCGCTGGCCGACTTCGCCCACCGCGGCTGGATCCGGCTGGAGGGCAAGAGTGTGCTGATTTCCGACTCCGAGCGGCTGGCAAGGCGCGCCCGCTAGGCCTGACTTACGCCGAAACCGACGTTTTGCAGGGTTCTACTCGCACTTTCGCTGCAAAATGTCGGTCTCGCCGCGAGCGTCAGCCCCGCAGGTAGTCCAGTTGGGCCTGCACCGACCATTCGGCGGCGCCCCACAGCTCCTCGTCGACGTCGGTGTAGACGTGTTCGACGACCTGACGCGCGGTGGCGTCGTCCCCGAGTGCGGCCAGGGCGGAGCGCACCTGCTCGAGCCGCTGCTCGCGGTGCGCCAGGTATCCGCTGGCCACCGCCTCGATGTCCGGCAGCTCCGGCCCGTGGCCGGGCAGCACCGTTCGCCCCTGCAGCCCGCGCAGGCGGCGCAGTGAGTCCAGGTAGTGCGCCAGGTCGCCGTCTTCGCTGTCGATGACGGTGGTGCCGCGGCCCAGCACGGTGTCGGCGGTCAGAACGGCGTCGTCCAGCACGAACGACAGCGAGTCCGCGGTATGCCCCGGGGTGGCGAACACCGTGATGCGCAGTCCGGCCGCGTCGATCACCTGGCCGTCGGTCAACCCGCCGCCGAGCCGCCGCTGAAATCCGCTGCCCGCCGAGTACACCGGCACCCCGACCGCGTCGGCCAGCTTGTCGATGCCATCGGTGTGGTCGAAGTGCCGGTGGCTGATCAGCACCAGCGCGATCTTGCCGACCTCGGCGAGCCGGGTGATGTGCTCGTCGTCATCCGGCCCGGGGTCGACGACCACCACTTCGTCGCTGCCCGGCCCCCGGAGCACCCAGGTGTTGGTGCCCTCCAACGTCATCAGGCCCGGGTTGTCGGCCAGCAGCACCGACGCGGTCTCGGTGACCGGTCGCAACCGGCCGTAGGCGGGGTGACTGAGGGGCACGGCGGGGCTACCCCACCGCTCCTATTTCGCAGATCAACTCGACTTCTACCGGCGCATCCAGCGGCAGCTCGGAGACCCCGACGGCCGAGCGGGCATGCGCGCCGGCCTCGCCGAACACCTCGCCGAGCAGCTCGGAAGCACCGTTGACCACGGCCGGCTGGCCGTTGAAATTCGGGCCGGACGCGACGAACCCGACCACCTTGACCACCCGGGTCACCGCGTCGAGTCCGACCAGGGCGTCCACGGCGGCCAGCGCGTTGAGCGCGCAGATCCGGGCCAGCGCGTGCCCGTCCTCCGGGCTGACGTCAGTGCCCACCTTGCCGCTGCGGGCCAGTTTTCCGCCGGCCATCGGCAGCTGCCCCGAGGTGTAGACCAGGTTGCCGGTCCGCACCGCCGGAACGTACGCCGCCAGCGGTGCCGCCGTCTCGGGCAACTCGATCCCGAGTTCGGTCAACCGGGCCCGCCAGCTCATTTCGGGCGCTTCAGGAAGGCGATGAGCTGCTCACCTGACGGCCCGGGGAGCACCGAGACCAACTCCCAGCCGTCCTCGCCCCATTGATCGAGAATCTGCTTGGTGGCGTGCGTGATCAACGGGACGTTGGCGTACTCCCACACTGTGCGTTCGCTCATGGGGGCGAGCTTATCGCTAGCCCGTGCAAGCGCTTGGTTAGCATGCAGTGGTGACAGCCACACCGGAGAAGGACGGCGCGCACGCGCCGGCGGGCACGGGACCTATGGGCTGGCCTTCGCGTTTGTCGAAGGCCCGGCTGCATTTCGTGACCGGTAAGGGCGGTACCGGCAAGTCGACCGTGGCGGCCGCGTTGGCGTTGTCCCTGGCCGCCGGCGGGCGTCGGGTACTTCTGGTGGAAGTCGAAGAGCGCCAAGGGATCGCGCAACTCTTCGACGTGCCACCGCTGCCCATCGACCCGCTCAAGGTCGCGACCGCCGAAGACGGCGGGCAGGTCGACGCGCTGGCGATGGACATCGAAGCCGCGTTCCTGGAATACCTCGACTTGTTCTACAACCTGGGCATCGCCGGGCGGGCCATGCGGCGCGTCGGGGCCGTCGAGTTCGCCACCACCATCGCTCCGGGCCTGCGCGATGTCATCCTCACCGGCAAGATCAAGTACCACGTGATCCAGACCGACAAGAACAAGAAGCCGGTCTATGACGCGATCGTGGTCGACGCTCCGCCCACCGGCCGGATCGCCCGGTTCCTCGACGTCACCAAGGCGGTATCTTCGCTGGCCAAGGGCGGACCGGTGCATTCGCAGGCCGACGGCGTGGTGAAGCTGCTGCACTCCGATCAAACCGCTATCCACCTGGTGACCCTGCTGGAGTCGTTGCCGATGCAGGAGACCCTGGAAGCCATCGACGAACTGCGGGAGCTGGATTTGCCGATCGGCAGTGTGATCGTCAACCGCGACATCCCCGCGCACCTGGCCGCCGACGACCTGGCCAAGGCCGCCGAGGGTGTCGTCGACGCCGACGCGGTCCGCGCCGGCCTGACCGCGGCCGGGATCACGCTGACCGACGACGACTTCGCCGGCCTGCTGACCGAAACCATCCAGCACGCCACCCGCATCAGCGCCCGCACCGAAACCGCCGAGCAGTTGGAGCAACTGGACGTGCCACGCCTACATCTGCCGACGATCACCGACGGAGTCGATCTCGGCAGCCTCTATGAGCTCTCCGAGATTCTCGCCCGACAGGGGGTTCGATGACACCCGATCCGACCGGCAAGCCGCTGGCACTGGACATGGCCGCCATCCTGGCCGACACCGCCAACAGGGTGGTGGTGTGCTGTGGCGCCGGTGGCGTCGGCAAGACCACCACCGCGGCCGCGGTTGCGGTACGAGCCGCCGAATACGGCCGCACCGTGGTGGTGCTGACCATCGACCCGGCCCGGCGGCTGGCACAGGCGCTGGGCATCGACGATCTCGGCAATACCCCGCAGCGGGTGCCGCTGGGCCCGGAGGTGTCCGGCGAACTGCACGCGATGATGCTCGACATGCGCCGCACCTTCGATGAGATGGTGACGCAGTACTCCGGTCCGGAGCGCGCCGATGCGATCCTGAGCAACCAGTTCTACCAAACGGTCGCCACCTCGCTGTCCGGCACGCAGGAGTACATGGCGATGGAGAAACTCGGCCAGCTTCTCGCCGAGGACCGCTGGGATCTGGTCGTGGTCGACACCCCGCCGTCGCGCAACGCCCTGGACTTCCTGGACGCACCGAAGCGGCTGGGCAGCTTCATGGACAGCCGGCTGTGGAAGCTGCTGCTGGGCCCCGGGCGCGGTATCGGCAAGCTGGTCGCCGGCGCCGTCGGCTTGGCGATGAAAGCCCTGTCCACCGTGCTCGGCTCTCAGATGCTTTCCGACGCAGCTAATTTCGTACAATCACTGGACGCCACCTTCGGCGGGTTCCGGGAGAAGGCCGACCGGACCTACGAGCTGCTAAAGCGCCGTGGCACCCAGTTCGTGGTGGTGTCGGCGGCAGAGCCCGACGCGTTGCGGGAAGCGTCCTTCTTCGTCGACCGGCTATCCCAGGAGCACATGCCGCTGGCCGGACTGATCCTCAACCGGACGCATCCGATGCTGTGCGATCTGCCCATGGAGCGGGCGATCGACGCTATCGAAACGCTGCAGGAGACCCCGGCCGGCGAGTCGGTGTCCGACGGCGCGAAGGCGCTCACCACTGCGGCGTTACGGATTCACGCCGAACGCGCTGCCACCGCCAAGCGTGAGATCCGGCTGCTGTCGCGTTTCACCCGGGCGAACCCGCGCGTTCCCATCGTGGGGGTTCCGTCGCTGCCGTTCGACGTCTCCGACCTGGAGGCGCTCGGCGCGATCGCCGACCAGCTGACGGCGAAGTAGACGCGAAGAAGACTCAGCCGGGTTTCAGCCGGCGTCGCGCTGCTTGCGCTGGGACGCGAAGTACTCGCCCCAGGAGGTCACCTCGGGGTGTTGTTTGAGCAGTGCCCGTCGTTGCCGCTCGGTCATGCCGCCCCACACGCCGAACTCCACCCGGTTGTCCAGGGCGTCGGCCAGGCATTCGAGAACCACCGGGCAGTGCCGGCAGATCACTGCTGCCTTGCGCTGGGCGGCACCGCGTACGAAGAGTTCATCAGGGTCGGCGCCCCGGCACAGTGCCTTGGAGACCCAGGCGATCCTGCCCTCGTCCTGCACACCTGGCAATACGGTTCGGGGTATCGGTGTCGTTAGTGTGCTGGTCTTTTGAACCGCTGACCGTGTAAGAGACACTGACGATCCTCCGTCCCGGCCGCCCCAGCAGCCACCTATTCAACATCAACGTCGACCACCATTGCGATCTACGCCACATCGTGTCATCAGTGTTACCTGAATCGCACTCGATGTCCAAGTTAGGTGGTCAGGTGGCGTCTGCGCAACTGGTAGATCCCCCCTTTTTTGGGACAACCGTGCCGTCCGATCATGATCTGCGCGGTTCCGGACCGCTCCGGACACTCCGGACCCCGCGTTTTCTCGACGCCGGCAACAATTCCCCCGATCCGGCGGTTCAGCGAGGCTCGACGGAGGAGAGGCGAAGCTGGGACCGCCGAATGAACCCGCGGTTCAGCGAGGCTCGACGGAGGAGAGGCGAAGCTGGGACCGCCGAATGAACCCGCGATTGCCCCGGCTTCGGGGTCTTGGGCGAGCGTCACCCGGTACCGGCGTTAGTGTGTTAGCCATGTCGGAGCGTCCCCCGACCGGCCCAACCGTGTTCAAACTGGCCGGGTGTTGTTTGCTCGCCGCCGTGCTGCTTGCTGCGCTGCTGTTCCCGGTCGCCGGTGGTATCGGCCTGATGTCCAATCGCGCTTCCGACGTGGTGGCCAACGGCTCGACCCAGTTGGTCAGCGGCGAGGTGCCGGCGGTGACGACGATGGTCGATGCCAAGGGCGGCACGATCGCCTGGTTGTACTCGCAACGCCGCTTCGAGGTTCCCAGCGACAAGATCTCCGACACGATGAAGCTGGCGATCGTCTCCATCGAGGACAAGCGGTTCGCCGAGCACAGCGGCGTCGACTGGAAGGGCACGCTGACCGGGTTGGCCGGCTATGCCTCCGGTGACCTCGACACCCGCGGCGGGTCCACCCTTGAGCAGCAGTACATCAAGAACTACCAGTTGCTGGTGTTGGCCCAGACCGACGCCGAGAAGCGCGCCGCGATCGAGACCACCCCGGCTCGCAAGCTTCGCGAGATCCGGATGGCGCTCACTCTGGACCGCACCTTCACCAAGCCGCAGATCCTGACCCGCTACCTGAACCTGGTGTCGTTCGGCAACAACTCGTTCGGCATCCAGGATGCGGCCCAGACGTACTTCGGCGTCGACGCATTGGTCCTGAACTGGCAGCAGTCGGCGCTCTTGGCCGGGATGGTCCAGTCGACCAGCGCGCTGAACCCCTACACCAATCCCGAGGGTGCGCTGGCACGGCGCAATCTGGTGCTGGACACCATGATCGAGAACCTGCCCGGCGAGGCTGACGCTCTGCGAGCGGCCAAGGAGGAGCCACTGGGGATTCTGCCGCAGCCCAACGAGTTGCCGCGCGGCTGCATCGCAGCCGGTGACCGGGCCTTCTTCTGCGATTACGTGCAGGAGTACCTGTCCCGGGCCGGCATCAGCAAGGAGCAGGTCGCCCGAGGCGGCTACGTCATCCGCACGACGCTGGATCCCGACGTGCAGGGCCCGGTCAAGCAGGCGATCGACAGTTTCGCCAACCCTAATGTGCAGGGCGTCGCCAGCGTGATGAGCGTGATCAAGCCGGGTTCCGACGCGCACCCGGTCTTGGCGATGGCCAGCAACCGCACCTACGGGTTGAACGGTGAGATCGGCGAAACCATGCGGCCGCAACCGTTCTCACTGGTCGGTGACGGCGCCGGATCGATCTTCAAGACGTTCACGGTGGCCGCCGCGCTGGAGATGGGCATGGGCATCAGCGCCGAGCTCGACGTGCCGGGCCGGTTCCAGACCAAGGGCATGGGCAGCGGCGGCGCCAAGGGCTGCCCCAAGGAGACCTGGTGCGTGGTGAACGTCGCGCCCTACCGGTCGCCGATGAACGTCTCCACCGCGCTGGCCACCTCGCCCAACACCGCGTTCGCCAAACTCATCTCACAGGTCGGGGTGGGTCGCTCCGTCGACATGGCGATCAAGCTGGGGCTGCGCTCTTACGCCGACCCGGGTACCGCCCGCGACTACGACCCGGACAGCAACGAGAGCCTGGCCGACTTCGTCAAACGACAGAACCTGGGGTCGTTCACCCTGGGTCCGATCGAGGTCAACGCACTGGAGCTGTCCAACGTCGCGGCCACCTTGGCCTCCGGCGGCATCTGGTGCCCGCCGAACCCGATCGACAAGGTCTTCGACCGCGACGGCAACGAGGTGGCCGTCACCACCGAGACCTGTGACCGGGTGGTCCCCGAAGGTCTGGCGAACACCCTGGCCAACGCCTTGAACAAGGACTCGCTGGGCGGTGGCACCGCGGCCGGGGCAGCCGGTTCGGTGGGCTGGGACCTGCCGATGTCGGGCAAGACCGGCACCACCGAGGCGCACCGGTCGTCGGGCTTTCTGGGTTTCACCAACCGCTACGCGGCGGCGAACTACATCTTCGACGACTCCAGCTCGCCGTCGGACCTGTGCTCTTTCCCCCTGCGGCACTGCGGAGACGGCGACCTCTACGGCGGCAACGAGCCGGCCCGGACCTGGTTCGCCGCGATGAAGCCGATCGCCACCAACTTCGGCGACGTCATCATGCCGCCGACCGACCCGCGCTACGTCGACGGCGGACCCAACTCGCGGGTGCCCAGCGTTGTGGGCTTGGAGGTCGACTCCGCGCGCCAGCGACTCAAGGAGGTCGGGTTCCAGGTCGCCGAGCAACCGAACTGGGTGAACAGCAGCGCTCGCTCCGGATCGGTCGTCGGTACCTCGCCGAGCGGGCAGACCATTCCCGGGTCGATCGTCACCATCGAAGTCAGCAACGGCATTCCGCCGCCACCCCCGCCGCCACCGGAGGGCCTGCCGCCACCGGTGGGCTCGACCGTGGTGGAGATTCCCGGACTGCCGCCGATCACCATTCCGCTGCTGCCGCCCCCTGCGCCGCCGCCGTAACCGCGGTAACTCGGTCCGGGCGCAGTAGTCTGAAACCCATGGCTGCCTCACCCGCCCTGACCCGGTCCCTCGTCGCCGCATCGGCTGCGCTCGGGCCGGCGGCCCTCGCCATCGGCTATGGAGCGATCATCGAACGCAACGCCTTCGTGCTGCGCGAGGCGACGATGCCGGTGCTGGCGCCGGGCTCGTCACCGCTGCGGGTGCTGCACATCAGCGACATCCACATGCGGCCCGGCCAGCGCCGCAAACAGGCTTGGCTGCGCGATCTGGTCCGCCTGGAGCCGGACCTGGTGGTCAACACCGGCGACAACCTGGCCCACCCCAAGGCGGTGCCGGCGGTGGTGCAGGCTCTCGGTGATCTGCTGTCGGTGCCGGGTGTGTTCGTCTTCGGCAGCAACGACTACTTCGGGCCGCGGCTGAAGAACCCGGCGAAGTACCTGACCAAGCCGACGCATCGCATCTACGGCACCCCGCTGCCGTGGCAGGACCTGCGGGCGGCGTTCACCGAGCGGGGCTGGCTGGACCTGACCCACAACCGTCGCGAGTTCGACGTGGCCGGCCATCGGATCGCCGCGGCCGGCGTCGACGACCCGCATATCGAACGGGACCGCTACGACACCATCGCCGGGCCGGCCGACCTGACCACCGACCTGCGGCTGGGGCTCACCCACTCGCCGGAGCCGCGGGTGCTGGACCGCTTCGCCGGCGACGGCTACCAGCTGGTGATGGCAGGCCACACCCATGGCGGCCAGCTGTGCCTGCCGTTCTACGGCGCGCTGGTGACCAACTGCGGCCTGGACCGCTCGCGGGCCAAGGGGCAGTCACAGTGGGGCGCCCACATGCGCCTGCACGTCTCGGCCGGGATCGGCACCTCGCCGTTTGCGCCGGTGCGCTTCGCCTGCCGCCCGGAGGCCACCCTGCTGACCCTGGTCGCAGCGCCGACCGGCGGCGATGACTCGCGGCACACCCGCGACTCCACGCAGCCGTCCGTGTCGGCCCGTTGACTCAAAGGTCGGCGCTTGTTACCACCCATGGTCGCCCGCGCCGTTGGGCCGACAACGCGATCCGGCTGATCGAGGCAGATTCGCGGCGCAGCGCCGACACCCACCTGCTGCGCTACCCGCTGCCGTCGGCGTGGGCCGCCGACGTGGACGTGGCGCTGTATCTCAAAGACGAGACCACCCACATCACCGGCAGCCTCAAACACCGGCTGGCCCGCTCACTGTTCCTCTACGGACTGTGCAACGGCTGGATCGGCGAGGGCACCACGGTGGTGGAGGCGTCCTCGGGGTCGACGGCGGTCTCCGAGGCCTACTTCGCGGCCATGCTGGGCCTGCCGTTCGTCGCGGTGATGCCGGCCTCGACCAGCGCGTCGAAGGTGGCGCTGATCGAGGCGCAGGGCGGGCGCTGCCATTTCGTCGCGCATTCGGCCGACGTCTACGCCGAAGCGGAACGGATTGCCGCCGAGACCGGCGGGCACTACCTGGATCAATTCACCAACGCCGAGCGGGCCACCGACTGGCGCGGCAACAACAACATCGCCGAGTCGATCTTCTCCCAGCTGCGCGACGAAGCCCACCCGATCCCGGAGTGGATCGTGGTCGGGGCCGGCACCGGTGGCACCAGCGCCACGATCGGCCGCTACATCCGGTACCGCCGGTATGCCACGCGGCTGTGCGTCGTCGACCCGGAGCATTCCGCCTTCTACCCGGCCTACGAGCAGTGCCGCTATGACCTGGTGATCGAGGAGTCGTCGCGTATCGAGGGCATCGGGCGACCGCGGGTGGAGCCGTCGTTCCTACCCGATGTGGTGGATCGGATGGTGTCGGTGCCGGATGGGTCCTCGGTGGCCGCGGCACGGCATGTCAGTGCGGTCCTGGGACGACGGGTGGGCCCCTCCACGGGAACCAATGTCTGGGGTGCGTTCGGGTTGTTGTCCGAGATGGTCGCCGAGGGGCGCAGCGGATCGGTGGTGACTCTGCTGGCCGACAGCGGTGACCGCTACGCCGACACCTACTTCAGCGACGACTGGCTGGCGCAGCAGGGGCTGGACCCGACAGGTGCGGCAGCGGTGCTGGCCGACTTCGAGCGGTCCTGTCGGTTCGCGTTCGCGTGAGCTCGCTCTTCGGCGGGGTCGGGGTTGGTGGCCACCAGCCACAGCGCTGCCAGAGCGAAGAAACCGGCATACATCGCGCCGCCCAACAGCGTCATGATCTGGCTCCCTTGCACTTACGTTATTAGCCAGTCTGCCTAATTCCGGCCACATTTGCAGCTCCCCACGCCCGAATGTGGGGCGTTTCATGCTCGGGCGGACCTGGTGACCTGCGCCGCCACAGTGGTTCAGGCAGCGCGTTTGGGTAGCTGCCGGGGCGGTGCGATACGCTGTCGTGGCTTCACACGGGGTGTGGCGCAGCTTGGTAGCGTGCTTCGTTCGGGACGAAGAGGTCGTGGGTTCGAATCCCGCCACCCCGACTCGTGTGACTGCAGGTAGAAGGCCCTGACCGGGAATTCCGGTCGGGGCCTTCTTACTTCCCAGTCCGCAGCTGGTCCGCAGTGGCTGCCAGAGACCGCATTCGCGCGGCATCTAGTGCAACTGAAACTTGCTCCAGGTCGTCGGGGAACAGGTCGGCATACGTATCCAGGGTCAAGACCGCAGAAGCGTGTCCCAGCATCGTCTGAACAGCCTTGACGTTGGCCCCGGCGCTGATCGACAAGGACGCTGCCGTATGACGAAGGTCGTGAGGCGTGACGGTGGGATACGCCGGGTCTGCTTCCTGAAGCCGTTGGACAGCCATGTTGAACACCCGCGGCCGCCACGTCGACACTCGCAACAATGCTCCGCCGGGTGACGTGAACACCAAATCGTCTCGTCGCTTGCCGATCATGATCGCGGCCAGCGGATCAGCAAGGAACGCAGGGAAGGGCACCGAGCGACGCTCGTGGGATTTGGGTGACGACCACACCACACGTCCCTTGACCTCGGCGACCGCCTCACGGATATTTACCCTCCGGCGGAGCATGTCGAAGGACTCCACCCGTAGCGCTGCCATCTCGCCCCAGCGCAGCCCGGTGTAGGCCAGGAATCGAACAACAACGGCGTACTCGCCGACCTCGCGGGCCAGAAGCTCCACCTGCTGGTGTGTCAGGTAGCCCCGCGCTCGGTGCTGTCGTCGCGGCGACTTCACTCCTGTGCACGGATTGCGGGGGATCCGTCGATCGTCGACGGCCATCTCCAAGATCTGCCTCAGGACGCTGAGCGCGTTCTCGATGGTGGCCGGTTTGGCTCCGCCCGCCGCCAATTGCTGCACCCACGCCCTGATATCCGACGATTGCACGTCGGCTACAGCGACCGCGGCCCACCGGCCTTCGACGTAGCCCGACCAGGCGAATGCGCGTGTCGCAACCGTCGTCTCCTTCAAATGACCCTGTGTGCCAAGCCATTTCCCATGCAGCTCACGGACGGTGATGCGCCCGGCTTTCGGCGCGACATAGGTGCCGATCGTCTGAGCGGCCGTGATCTCATTGAGAAAGGCCTGAGCGTCCACCTTGCGGTCGAACGAACGCGTGTTCTCCCCGCCTTGATCGTCGACGTAACGGGCCAACCAGCGGCGGCCCATACCGCTACGTGCGGTGGGGCTCCCGTCTGATCGACGCCACCGGTCCTCGACACCAGCCCGACGGTTTCGTCGCTGCAAGTCGACCACCTCCTCTACCGCCAGTTTCACACCGACCACCGACATGTCGACGGCACGTGAAAACTGACCCCGGTGCGGCAACTGAATTTTGACCCCCTGACCCGGTGTCCTGGCTCTAGTC